>DUEN01000055.1 GCA_011176545.1 Caldilineae bacterium
GCGCAACACCCACGTTCTCATAGCCGTCGGCGAATGAGCTCTTTAGCGTCGCTCGCCACCAGTTGGCCATGATGATCATCCCGCCCTTGCCATTGACAAAGTCCCCCATACCAAGGCCCAAATCAATGCATTGGTCCTTGATCATGTCCATATACAACTGGAGAGTGGCCAACCCTTCCGGACTGTTAAAGAGGGCCTTGGTCCCATCAGGGCTCAGGTATTCGCCGCCGTTAGACCAAAGCAGAGACACGAAGGGGTGAACTACTCCGGAGTCCCACCCGGGAATAACAATGAAGCCAGCCTGAGTGACCTTCCCGGTCTCATCCACCTTCTTGATTTTGCAGGCCATCTCGCGCAGCTCATCCCAGGTCTCCGGAGGCTTGTCGAATCCTGCCTCCGCGAGCAGCTTCTTATTGTAGATCAACTGATACGTGTTGATCTCAGTCGGGTAGCCCCAGATCTGGCCGGCATAGGTCACCGCGTTCACAGAGCTCTCGCTGTAGTTGGCTTTGATGTCAGCCACGATCTCATCGGGCGGAACTGCCAGCATGCCACCCTTGACGAACTCCGGTAACCAGAGGTTATAGAAGTGATAGATGTCAGGGCTGATGCCAGCAGCACGGGCCGTCGTGATCTTAGTCAAGAGCTGGTCAAAAGTCACCGTCTGATACTCAATGGTGACATGTGGGTTGAGTCGCATGTATTCTTCGAACTTGGCCTGCATCGGCTTGAGCAGCGATTCTTCGCCCCAATGCGTAAGCACGACGAGTTTCACAGGCTGGGGAGTTGGTGTCACCTCCACAACCCGTGGCGTTACCATGGGGCCAGCACAGGCCATGACTACCAACGCAATGCTAAGCACTGCCAATATTGTGATAAAAGGTTGTCTCCTCATCGTTCCACCTCGCTTTCGCAAAGCATGAAGAATCCCTACAATGTGACACGCTGATCGATACGTCAGGTTTCATCTTTCGGCATCACCTCCTTGCCCACAATAACTGCACAGGGACCGATCGAGAGATCGCCAAAGGTGCGCTCACCCGTTCATGTTATGCGACCGCATCGCAGGCTCATGGCATAGTAGTACAGCTCTGGCGGCTCCCAGCAATCCAGCACTTTCTCCTAACTGAGAAGGCACAACTCGCACCGCTTTCGCTGATATGGGCTGAGCATTATGGCGTATCACATCCCGAATCCGATCGACGAGTAGATCAGCCTGAATCCCCACACCACCGCCGAGTATGACGATCTCTGGGTTGATCAAACTCACGATATTGGCGATGCCCACACCGAGGATCTCGCCGGTGCGCTGGACGACTTCCATGGCCAGCGCATCACCTTTTCGGGCCGCATCGAAAACCATCCGTGCTGTCAGATCCTCATAGGGTTGGGCACTCTGGTCACGGAGAATGGAAGGCTCGTCGCTCTGACGCAGTCTCTCTGCTGCCAACCGGGCGATGCCAGGGCCAGCTGCCAAGCTCTCCCAGTGTCCAAGCTCGAGCGCGTATTCGTCGGACACTCGCTGCGTCGCCAGCACGAACCAACCCGCCGCTCCAGCCAAGCAACTGGCACCGCGGTACAGCCGACCATCCAGGATCATGCCGCCGCCAATGCCGGTACCGACGATGACGAAGACCACGTTCTGATATCCCCGTCCCGCGCCTAGCCACCATTCGCCCAACACCGCCGCGTGACCATCATATTCAATGCGCACTGACAAGTTGAGCCTTGTGGTTAGTTCATCGTGCAGAGGAACGTTCTCCCAGCCAGGCAAGTTGGGCGCCCAAATAACGATCCTGTGACTCGCATCAATGACGCCAGGGATTGCCACGCCCAGACCGAGCACATCTGCAATGTCCACCCCCGCACGCCCAAGGTCTTCCTGCAGCATGGTGACGATCTGGTCGATCAACTGCGATGGGGCACCTAAGGCTGTAGGCGCTTTACTGGCGTGCAGGACCTTGCCGGAGGATGACACTACCGCCGTCGCGGTCTTCGTCCCGCCGATGTCGGCGGCGAGAACATAGTTGCAGGATGGCATAGCTTCCTTATACTCTGCATACTCTGCGCAAAGGATTAGCCAGTAGGATCACCAAGCTGCCGAATGAAAGCGGTGTACTCCTGAAACACCCACTTGTTATGTTCAGGGTCCACCCCAGGCACATTGGGTGAAACAAACGTGGGAAAAGACACGTCTCGGGCGGCCAGCTCCCGGGCGACCTCTGCTACCAACGCCATGGAAATCGTGACCGCTGCCACCGTGGAGAGCGCAGCTACCTTCTCTCTCCGGCCCTCAATCTGCACGGCCGCATCTTCCGGATCGACGCAATTGTCGATGGCGATATCGGCCACGTCGGCCAGTCGCTTGCCTGACGAGTGGGTCGCCGCCGAAGCACGATGGTTAGCCAGGGAAGTAACGGCCACCACAGTGAGCCCCTGCTCCTTGGCGGCAAGCGCCATCTCAACAGGCGCCGCGTTCAGTCCTCCGTGGGAGAAGATCAACATGGTATCTCGAGGATCCAGGTGATACGACAGGAGAACCTGGGCAATGTACCCTTCTTGGCGCTCCAACCAAAGAAGCTCGCGTGCTCCACCCGGCCCCACCACGTTGAACCACATCAGACGTGGATCCATGATGGGATGAAATCCAACGAAAGAGCCATAACGGGGAAAGATGTCCAGCACGGGGATAACAGAGTGTCCAGAACCGAAGAGGTGAACGGCACGTCCCACCGCAATGGACTCCGCCATTCGCTGCGCGGCTTCCCGAATCGCAGGCAGTTGCGTGCTTTCGATCCTGGCTACAAGTGCATTGACCTGTTCCAAATAGGCCTCGGCAGACATGAAGTACCTCCTCTGGCGGATGCGAATAGAGTTAACAGTTGATGTCCGTTGTGACAGAATGGTCGCAGCGGATGTACAGGCGTTCAACTATCCGAAGAGTGTTGGATGGTTATATGGGAGCTGGATTTCGTCATCAAAAAGCAGTGGAGTGTCTGCGGCGGCTATGAGTGAGCAGAAGGTTCTTCGGCCATCAGTTCAACGGAAAGGATGTAATTGTCCCCTCGATAGACCGACTCTACAAACTCAAAAGGCCGTCCATTCTGATCCAAGGTCCTGCGGCGAATCAGCATCACCGGATCGCCAGGTTGAATTCCAAGGATTTGCGCCTCACGCGGGTTGCAAGTCCCGACCTCTATTTCCTCTTGCGCCCGAGTCGGTATGACCCCGAATCGCTTGCTCAGAATCTCGTACAACGAGCGCGTTAGGTCTTCCCGGAGGACGGCTTCACAACCCTTGAAAGAAAGATAACTACACTCGATCCCTATCGGTTCACCATCAGCCAGACGGAGACGTTCAATTAACGCGATCGGCCGTTCTGCATCGATTTCGAGGAAGTCAGCTATTCTGGGCCGAGCGGGCACCATTTCCAGACGCAGTACACGAGCACCTGCTTGCTTACCGCGAGAGCGCATCTCCTCAGTGAAGCTGGTGAGCCGGGAGAGTCGCTTGCGGATCTTGGGCTTAGCTACAAAGGTGCCGCGCCCTTGATCCCGACGCAACAAACCTTCATTCACCAGCTCTGCCAGTGCCTGTCGCACCGTCATACGGCTGACCCCATAGGCCTGACACAGTTCCCGCTCGGAAGGGAAGAGATCACCCGGCTTCCACTCCCCTTGCTCGATACGGCTGCGCAGTTCCTGCATCAACTGATAATATAAGGGCAATGGGTGATTGCGCTCAACCATGATCCGCGCTTCTGGTACGGATGTTATGATGTATAGACCAGTCATTTCTATTGTAACATCACATGCGGCGCCTGTCAAACGATCTTTTTCTTGGGCATTAATCGTAGCGGCCCTTGCGAGGAGAAAAACCGGTCAATGCAGAGGACAGAGAAAGATAGGCGGACTGCGGTTTCCTGGACATTTGCCTCCTCCACTAAACCGCAGTCCGCCTCGCTTCAGCAAAGCACGCAGCTAGGCGTTCTCAGGTGGGCGAAGTAGGACTCGAACCTACGACCTCCTCGTTGTAAGCGAGGCGCTCATACCACCTGAGCTATTCGCCCCCATGCACACATTATACGGGCGCCCTCCCCTCCTGTCAACTGCTCACTCAAACAACAGTCCGTCTTCCTCCTCATCATCGTCTTCTTCCGGACGTGATAACAATACCCGCCGCGAGCGGCCGCCCCCTTCATCCGGCCCCACCACACCCATCTCCTCCAGCTGCTCCATCAAACGCGCGGCTCGCGGATACCCGATGTGTAGCCGCCGCTGAAGCATCGAGGTGGACACGCGCTCCCGGCCCTCGATCTCGCGTAACGCCCGCTCCAGCAGGTCATCCTCCCGCTCCATCTCATCCAGCAAACTCGCCCACGGCAACAGCGACTCGGCCTCCGTCGGCTCCTCGGGATACCGCTCTCGCCAGAAGTTTACCACCGCCCGGATCTCCTGATCGGAGACGAAACACCCCTGAATGCGCCGCAACTTGCTGGACTCTGGCGCCATGAACAACATATCCCCACGCCCTAACAGCTTCTCCGCCCCCGGCTGATCCAGGATCACCCGCGAGTCCACCTGCGAGGTCACGGCGAAGGCGATGCGGGCAGGGAAATTCGCCTTGATCAACCCGGTAACCACGTCCACGCTCGGCCGCTGCGTGGCGATCACCAGATGTATCCCCGTCGCGCGCGCCATCTGCGCCAGCCGGCAGATATGCCGCTCCACCTCCTCTGGCGCCGTCATCATCAGGTCCGCCAACTCATCGACGACCACGACGATATAAGGCAACGGCCCCTCCTCCCCCTTACGCCGCGCCACCTTGCGATTGTATGCCTCCAGGTTCCTGACGCCCATCGCGTTGAACCGGCGATACCGCTCATCCATCTGTAAGGTCAGCCACACCAGCGCGCCCACCACCTGGCTTAAATCGGTCACCACCGGCGCCAGCAGGTGCGGGATACCGTTATAGCCCACTAACTCGACCATCTTCGGGTCGATCATCAAGAAACGTAACCGATCAGGGCCGTTGTTCATCAACAGGCAGGTGATGATGGAGTTGACGCAGACCGACTTGCCGGAGCCAGTCGCGCCCGCGATCAAGAGATGAGGCATGCGCGTCAGATCCGCCACCGCCGGCTCGCCGGATACATCACGCCCCAAGGCAATGGCCAGCGGCGAGCGTAACCGTTGGAATTCGGGGGACTCCATAACCCCCCGCAGGTTCACCAGCGCCGTGTGGGCGTTAGGCACCTCGATCCCCACATAGGGACGGCCTGGCACGGGCGCCTCGATGCGCACTGCCGGCGCTGCCAACGCCAACGCCAGATCGTTGGCCAGCGCCTGAATGCGGCTGACCCGCACCTTGCGTCGCTTGCCACCGCGCTCGATATACAGAGGCTCCACGCCGAACTGGGTCACCGCCGGGCCAACGTTGACCTCGACCACGCGGACGGGCACGCCAAAGCTGGCCAGCGTGCGCTCGATCAGGTTCGCCCGATCCCGCGCCGCCGTATCGCCGGCCTCCGGCCCCTCGTCAGGCGCCAACAGATCCATGGGGGGAAGGGTATCCGGACGCGGCCGCTTCCTTATAGGACGGGAGCGAGATCGGCGGGTTCGCTCGTCCTGCCTGCGTTGAGACGCTCGCTTCGCCCGTCTGGAATGGGTCCTCTTCGCCTTCTCCTGCCCGTCAGGCTCCGCTTCCATATCGGCGGTCAGGGGCTCTACCTCCGATATCCGACTGTAGGTGGTCACAAGATCCCAGATGGTATGCACCAGCATGCCCGCGCGCTCCACGAGCAGGGAGGTGAACGGCCCAGGCGCGAAATGCCACATCATCCACAACCCGACCACCGTCATCCCCAGCGTGATGGCCCACGCGCCCGGAAGCCCCAACGCGCGCGCGAACAACTCGCCCAAGACAGCTCCCACCAGCCCCCCGTCACGAGGCTCCGGGGGCCAGGCCAAAGGCATCCCCTTCCTGGCCACGAGATGGGTCACAGTCAGGGCGCCCAACCAGGCCAGCTCCGCGCCGACCAAAATCTCCCATCGCCAGAAGCCGGCCACGCGTTTCCGCAGCCATAGGAGCACCCCGCCGATCCCCATACCCAACGCCAGCGGATACGCCCCCCAGCCGCACAACTCCCATAGAAAAGAGCGCCCAGGCAACCGCGCCACCAGGGCCACCAGGCCCCACGCTCCCACCACAAATAAGGCCAGCCCTATCACTTCGGGCTGGCCTGGCCCGTTCTCCTCCCACCAGGGGAACCGCAGCCACCGCCGGCCGCTCCCGCGGGCTCGCGGCTGTCTCCGGCCCATCCCCCGACGTATTTCCTTACGCTTCACCATCTCAACTCCAACTTCGCCCTATCCAGACGAGGATACGGAGCCCCCTACATCTCACCCCAAGGCGAAACCTTTATCCCCTCCCACTGTTTCTCACCGCAGAGTCGCAGAGGACGCAGCGTCAGGTTCATCTAAACATTATGTCTACCGACCGCATCCTCGCATATTTGGAATAAGCAACATCATTCTCCCGTAGGGGGCGCAGCGACGCTACGCCCCTACGGGATGAGCCTTCGCGACACAAAGGGATCACCAGGCGGTGGCAGGCTCCTGAGTGGAGGCTTCTTGAGTCCCGGGAGCCGGGGTCCTCGGCGCGGCCGTGGCCTTCGGCTCCTCCTGCCACACCCGCCGCATGCTTAAGCCCATCCGATGGTTCTCCGGATCGATGTTCAAAATGCGCACCCGCACTTTGTCCCCCTCCTTGACCACGTTACGCGGGTGCAAAAACTGCCCTTCGGCCAGCTCGGAGATGTGGATCAACCCCTCCAGCCCATCCTCAATACGAGCGAACGCGCCGAAGCTCACCACGTTAGTGATCACGCCCGTCACGATCTGTCCCACGTGATACCGTTCGGCCACGCTCTCCCAGGGGTTGGGCTTCAGGCGCTTCAAACTCAAAGCGATCCGTCGCTGCTCGCAATCCACGCTGATCACATACACGTCGATCTCATCCCCCGGTCGCAAGACCTCCCTGGGATGAGAGACACGGCCCCAGGACAGCTCGGAGATGTGGATCAACCCCTCGATCCCGCCCAGGTCCACGAACGCCCCGAAGGGGCGCAGATTGGTCACGCGCCCGCGACAGATGTCCCCGGGCTTCAGCGACTGCAAGATCTCGCGGCCGCGATGCCCCTCGCGCGCCATCCGCTCCGACATGACCAGCCGCCCTTCGGCCCGGTCGATCTCGATGATGCACACATCGATGGTCTGGCCCACCCATCGGGCCAACACCTGCAAACGTTCGCCGGGATTGAGTTGCCGGGGCCAGTCTACCAGATGCGAGGCCGGCACAAAGCCGCACAATCCCTTGAATTGCACCAACAAGCCGCCACGATTGTAGCCCGTCACGGGCAAAGATAACACTTCCATACACGCACGAGCTCGTTCAGCTTCCCGCCAATCCTCCTCCAACGAACCCATCACGCTCGTTCCGCCCTCCTTCTCCTCCTCATTAAAGGGAGGCCCCACCATATCTTCCGGCGGTGGCGAGGAGACGATCTCCCCATCATTCAGGAGAGACTGCCAGTAACCTTCCTCTAACTCGTCCATAGGGCTGCGATCACTGTACCATGGCTCACTCATACGTCCTCCCCCGATCCGAAATCTGGACACCCTTCAGGATCCTCACACGGTTTTCCGCTATACCTGGATAAAACATAAAAGTCCCGGCCACTTCCTCCCGGCAGTGGCCGAGACCTTCTCACCACCTCTCAACGGCATCCCACATCATCGTACAGGGCATATCACCAACCGGACGATTCATCCGCAGCCGATCGGCCCAGCACCTCTACATTGAACGATCGCCCACCGTCCCAAGCACTGAGCCCCACGCCATTCCTCATCCACTCACCGTTCAGCCTTTCGTCCGCGATCCTTCGCGGCCCCACGTCCATCCACTAAATCATTATAGGCGGGGGCAGAATCTTTGTCAAGCATTTGTAAGGAATCATACGAACGTCCGGCCTCGCGCGCCTCCATCTCGGCCAGTATTCGGGCCACCTCGGCGATGGCCACTCGCTGCTTGCGATACAAGTCGGATTCGCTCATGGCCAAGCGCCTGGCTACCTCGCGAACGCGCATCCCCTGAATGAACTTGAGATCCAGGATGTTATACAGCAACCACTCCGCGGCGGTCATGTGCCGCTCCCCGGGCGGCCGCAGGCGCTCAATGGCCTGGTTCAGCACGGAACGTAACGCTCGCGCGGGGTTGCCGTCCTCCTCCTCCAAGGCGTTGTTGACGATGCGCAGCCTGAGCAGCGGGCTATGGGTGAGCTTGGGGCCGCCCCAGTAATGGCTGAGGGCGTCCTTCACCCACCGCTGTAGCTCCTTCATGTCCACGACCGGCGCTTCCTCCTCCAACAGCGGAGAGCCACCGACATAGGGCACGATGCCACGCCAGGCCTGGATGCGTTCCAACTCCGGCATCATGCGCTGTAACGCCAGGAACACCGTCTGCTGTAGCTGCCGATCCTCCAGGGCGGTCTCCGCGCGGCGCAGCAACATGTTGACGGTCTGCCACTCCTCCTCGGTTAGCAAGGGCTCCTCCGTCCGCGCCTGCACCGCCAATAACCCCAATAGCCGATCCCCCTGGCTAGACCACAATGGCCAGATCCAATAGCCCGCCCGGCTGACACAGAAGGAACGGTCCCGGTCACCGGCGGATTCCGACCGCGCCCGCCCCAGGGTGCGCAGGACCTCCACCCAATCCTCAGCCTTCAACACATCCTCGGCGCTTCGCGCGTCTCCGCACGTGGCCTCCATGTACAGCTCCCGGTCCCGGACGACCGCCACGAAGCCGGAGGGCACCCGCAGCCGCTCACAGATCGCGATCAGCACGTGCTCCAGGAACTGACGCAAGTCCCCGGATGTCAACAGCCGGCGGTCCAGCTCCTGAATCAGGCTGACCTCCTCCGCATCCTGCCGATAGATCACCCGATCGATGAAAGGCTTGCTCAGATTCACTAGAAGCTGCCCCAGGACGACGACGATCACCACGGCAAAGACGATCACCGTGTCACGGGGCAGCCCAAGGATCGCCTCCACCTTCGGGATCAGCAGGATGACCACGATCACGGCCGCCCCCACCACCGGTCCCCTCAAGAGATAATGGATCAGGCGATGCTTCACCACCCGGTCGGGCGTGAAGGCGCCGTAATAAGCCACGCTGTAGGCCATCACGGCGAGCATCATCCCCACGCCCATATTGCCGATCAGGCTGAGGGAGAGCACCAGCCGGGACGACACGGGCTCCGGCGCGCCGACGAGCACCAGATACGGGAAGACGCCCAGCGCCGGCGCGATGAAGGATACGGCCAGATACGCCATGCGCCGCCGAGATGCCGGAGTGAGACATCGCGCCCGGGCACGGTGGATGTTGTACGCCCCGTAGAGAACGGTCAAGACGAAATACGCCGTGAAGCCGCGGAAGAGCGGTCCAGGGGCCAGATGGGTGATGGGTGGGGCGAAGATGCCATCACGCACGATCCAATCGGTGAAGAAGGCCAGAGCGCATAGACCAGCGCTCAAGAGATAGCTGAAACGCACCAGCCACCGACGGCGATCGGACAACGCGTTCGTCGTGCACAGCAACGCATCGGAGAAATGTAGATAGGCGGCGGGCACGAAGCTGATGCCCAGCCATTGGAACCGTAGCCACAGCACCGCTGCCTGGGGCGTCTCCACCCGGGGAAGGACCACGTCGCACGCGTAGACGATGGTCACGCCCGCCAGCAGGGCACAGAACCCCCGCGCCACCTCATTACGCCAATTGTAGATCAGCAGATACACCAGAAGAGAGAAGGTCAGGATCAGGATGGCTGAGGCGAGAATGAGGTCGGCGAAGGAGAGCATCTCCGTCCAATCAACGTTTAGGGTTTGCGGCATAAGGCCTTCTAAAAGAGAGCCTAGGTCAGGCTACGTCCGAAAAACAGAGCGATATCCCGGTTAGCGAAATAGCGGTCGTTAAAGCCGCAGAACTCAAAACCCAGCTTCTGGCAGAAGCAGATCGCCGGATAGTTCTTGCTCTGCACCGGGACCATCAAGCGTTCCAGGCCCCGGGCCTGCGCCCACTGAATCGCGGCGGACATGAGCGATGTGCCCAGGCCCTGCCGTCGATGAGCCCGATCCACGATCAGGTTATGCACCCAGGCCAGCCCCTGATCCGGCTGAGCGATGACCTCGATGTATCCCTTCACATCCCGCCCTTCCGCCGCTACATAGACGCACTCCCCACGCTCCCAGTGCTCTAGCAGGCTCTCGCCGCGCGGCGGATAGGCGACGACCATCGTGCGAGGCAATCGAACCGGACGGAACTGGACGGAAATACCGGACTCATCCTGGCGCAGGTCCAACTGCCATACGTAATCCGTCTCGTAGGAGGCATCTAACTCAAAACACGGGCTGAGATCGTGCAAGTCAGCAGGACGAATACGCATACCCGGGTCCCTTCCTCAATGATCCCCACATCACGCCCACCCACTGCGAAAATTGTAGCACTGCGGCATAGAAATGGCAAGGCACCGCGCGACGCTCGCGGGGCATCACCGAATGACGAAGCGATGATAACCCGTCGGTGCTACTACATGCGTGCCCGATCACGCTTTCTCTGACCGCAGGGACGCCGAAGGCGCAGAGATCCCCTCTCTTTTCTTCCTCCTCTGCGTCTCCGCGATGAGATACGGGTCATCATCGCATGACGAAGGTTTGCCACGCCCTCGGAAATATGGTAAAATCTCCCCGCAAAGATCGTAACGTTCTGGAAAAGTGGGCAGCCCCCACTTTTCTTGCTGTAAGGGGGTTTTTCATCTCCCATGACGGTAAGTCGGTGCACTTCACCGGCCAGCGCAGGCAGATAGGTGAGGCGTGGAGCGCAATATGAATAGCGAGTTGATCCGGGCTATTAACCAGATCGCCGCAGAAAAGGAACTTTCTAAGCAAGTGATCTTGGACGCCGTCGAGGCCGCCCTGATCTCGGCATATCGCCGGAACTTCGGGACCGCGGCCAATGTGACCGCGCGCATTGATCCCGAAACGGGAGAGATCAGCATATACGCCCAAAAGGAGGTCGTCGAGGAGGTTAAGGATCCCAGGACGCAGATCTCCCTGGAGGAGGCCCGCAAGATCGACCCGAACGCGCAGATTGGCAGTCGCGTAGCCATCGAGAGCACGCCCAAGAACTTCGGCCGCATCGCCGCACAGACGGCTAAGCAGGTCATCTTGCAGCGGATCAAGGAAGCCGAGCGGGAGACCGTGTATCAATACTTCGAGGAGCGCGTCGGGGAGATCGTCCAGGGGAAGGTGCAAAGCGTTGACTACAGCACGGGTACGGTCACGGTCAACCTGGACCGGGCTGAGGGGACCATGACCAAGGAAGATCAGATCCCCTCGGAGCGCTATCGGCCAGGGCACACCGTGCGTGCCCTGCTGGTGGAAGTCCACCGTGGCAACCGCGGCCCGATCATTCGGCTATCGCGCTCGCATCGTAACCTGCTACGCCGGCTCCTGGAAAAGGAGGTCCCGGAGATCTTCCAGGGGAGCGTGGAGATCAAGGCCATCGCCCGCGAGCCCGGACAACGATCGAAGGTGGCCGTCGCTCCCATGCAGCCGGGCGTGGACCCGGTGGGCTCCTGCGTGGGGATGCGCGGCATGCGCATCCAGGCCATCGTCAACGAGCTGAACGGCGAGAAGATCGACATCGTGGAATGGAGCCCAGACACGGCCACGTTCATCGCTAACGCGCTCAGCCCGGCCAAGGTCACGGACGTCATCCTGGAGGAGACGCCCGATAACCGGACGGCCATCGTCATCGTGCCCGACAACCAGCTCTCCCTGGCTATCGGTAAGGAGGGCCAGAACGCCCGACTCGCTGCTAAGCTGACCGGCTGGCGCATCGATATCAAGAGCGAGAGCGAGGCCGCCGAGGAAGGGCTGGATCAGATAGCCGCTGAGCGGCGCCGCATGGCCGAGACGATCCAGGCCAGCGGCGAGAAGGATCTGCTCGCGGTCGCCGAGGAGATCCTACGCCGGACCAGCAAGGAGGATACCTCCCGGACCTTCGATGAGGCCCTGGAAGCGGCGATGGCCCAGACCGCCGGGCTGGCCCCCTTCGATCTGGAGCTGGAGGGGCTCACCACGGACATCTCAGAGGCCCCGACGACCCGAGACGAGGCTCACGAGGCCGAGTCGGAGACGGCGGCGCCTGCATCGGAACAGGGAGTGACGGGGGCCGTGGAAGAAGGCGACCCGGCCGGGACGACCGATGAGGAGGGCCAGGAGGCCGCGGCCACGCCGATCACTGGTGAGCTGGAGATCGAAGGGATCGACGCTATCCTGGACGACTTTGAGGAAGACCTCGACGAAGAGGACGAAGGAGAGGAGGGCGGCCGGAAGCGCAAGAAGCGCAAAAAGAAGGGGAAGAAGCGCCGGCTGCTTTACGATGAGGAAACCGGCCAGACGATCGCGCTGCGTCGTCATAAGCGCCCCTCCCAAAGCTGGGAGGATTACGATGAGGATTACGACTTCTAACAACGGGCTATGACCATGCGCCGTCGACACATACCACAGCGCACATGCATCGCCTGCCGCAAAGTACAAAACAAGCGGGATCTCATCCGCATTGTGCGTACCCCGGAGGGGGAGGTCGTGATCGACCCCACGGGGAAACGATCTGGTCGAGGTGCATATCTGTGTCCGTCGCAGGAATGCTGGCAAAACGTCATCGCTTCCGGCGGACGGCGACTAGCGCAGGCGCTCAAGGTCCCGATTGACGCGGAAACGCTGGCCATGCTGGAAGCATACGCGAAGGATCTGCCGCCCCCAGCGTCACAGGACGAGCAAGGAGCTGGAGCCAATGCTCCAGCTTAGAGGTATGGCGCCAGGTCATGGACGCCCGAAGGATAGACGATCAGGTTCCGGAGATGGGCCAGGCGAGGGGGAGTGACCTATGAGGGCATAGCTCACACCCATACCTCTATAACTTCCCCCTCGCCCACTTCCATCCCTTTCCTTGGCCGAACTGGGCTTATCTGCCCACCCCACGGCCAGACTCTCCTGTGGCCCCTCCGGCAAAATCGAATACAGCTTAGACCGGTCGGCGTCCCGCCCGACGTCACCGTCGCGCGTGAATCAGGTAGAGCTCATCTATCCGACCGGTAGAAAGGAGACGAGCCTATGGCGAATAGATCACGTAGGGGAAGGGCCACTCCCCGTGGACCACGCAGACGCGGGGGTCGGCCTCCACGGAAGGATCGCAACAAGGCTCCATCACGAGAGACGACGGCCGCCGTGGCCGAAGCCACGGAACAAGAACAGAGCGCGGGACCTCCGCGGGAGATCGAGATCCCGGAGGCCATCACCGTACGCGACCTGGCCGAGAAGATGGGTCGCAGTCCCATCGATGTCATCAAGGTCCTCATGAACTTCGGCGTGATGGCGGCTATTAATCAGACGATCGACTTCGACACCGCCGTCATCGTCGGCGAGGAGATGGGCATTGAGGTCAAGCCCATCCAGCCGGAACGGCCGGAACCTGCAGAAGAGGAGGCCGAGCCCGCGGGACCGAAAACTCTCTGGCAGAAGGTGCTGGAAACGGAACGACCGGAAGACCTGGAACCGCGCCCGCCAGTGGTCACGGTGCTGGGCCATGTGGACCACGGTAAGACGACGCTGTTGGACGCCATCCGACACACGAACGTGGTCGAAGGGGAAGCGGGCGGCATCACGCAACACATCGGCGCCTATCAGGTAGAGCTGGATGGGCGCAAGATCACGTTCCTGGACACGCCGGGTCATGAGGCCTTCACCGCCATGCGGGCCCGCGGCGCTCAGGTGACCGACCTAGTCGTCCTGGTGGTAGCCGCCGATGACGGCGTGATGCCCCAGACTCGAGAGGCCCTGGATCACGCCCGCGCCGCCGGCGTGCCGATCGTCGTCGCGCTCACCAAGATCGATAAGCCCAACGCGAACGTGGACCGGGTGAAACAACAACTCGCCGACCTGGGCCTGGTGCCCGAGGATTGGGGCGGTGAAACTATCGTGGTGCCTGTGTGCGCGATAACGGGCGAAGGCGTCCAGGAGCTGTTGGAGAACATCCTCGTGGTGACTGAGCTTGAGGGGCTCAAGGCGAACCCCAACCGCCCGGCCATGGGCACGGTGATCGAGAGCGGCCTGGATCGCACGCGAGGCCCTATGGCCACGCTGCTGGTGCAGAACGGGACCCTGCACGTGGGCGATAACCTCGTCATCGGCGAGGTATGGGGGCGCGTGCGCGCCATGTTCGACGAGCATGGCAAGAGCGTTAAAGAGGCCCCGCCTGCTACACCCGTGCAGGTGATCGGCCTCTCCGGCGTGCCGCCAGCGGGCGAGATCTTTGAGGTGGTAAGTGATGAGCGCACGGCGCGAACTATCGCCAATGAGCGCGCGGAGGAACGCCGACAACGGGAGCGTCAGCCGACCGCGAAGGCCGTCAGCCTGGAGGACATCTTCGAGCAGGTCCAGGCTGGTGAGGTCAAGGAGCTTAACCTGATCCTGAAGGTGGATGTCCAGGGTTCGCTGGAGCCCATCGTCAACTCGCTGGAGCAGCTCAACGAACGCCATGAGGATGTCCAGCTGCGCATCCTACACCAGGGACTGGGCAATATCAGCGAGTCCGATGTCATGTTGGCCGTCGCTTCTAAGGCCATCGTCATCGGCTTCAATGTCGGCGTGGATGCCGCCGCGCATCGCATGGCTGAGTCAGAAGGCGTACAAATCCGTCTTTATGATGTTATCTATCATCTCGTCGAGGATATCGACAAGGCGCTGCGCGGGCTGCTGGAGCCCGAATATCACGAGATCGTCATCGGCCACGCGGAGGTGCGTCAGGTATTCCATATCCCCCGACGTGGTAAAGTGGCTGGCTGCTATGTCACGGACGGCATCGCCGCCCGGAACGCCCTGGTTCGCGTGCGACGCAACGGCACCGTCATCCACGAGGGACGCGTCGCATCCTTGAAGCGGTTCCAGGAGGATGTATCCGAGGTGCGACAGGACTTCGAGTGTGGGATCGCCTTAGAGGGCTTTGAGGACTTCGAGGTCGGGGACATCCTGGAGTTCTGCCGCACGGAACAGGTCGCCCAGGAGGCCTCGTAATAGAAATGACGACAAGTCGCCGACAGAGACGAGTTGCGGACTTGCTCATGGAAGAGCTCGGCGTGATGATCGCGCTGGAGCTCGGTGACCCGCGCTTGGAGTTCGTCAGCGTGACCGCGGTTGAGGTCAGTCCAGACCTCCGTCACGCGCACGTGTACGTCAGTCACCTGGGCACGCCGGAGGACGAGCCCGAGATCCTGGCGGCGCTCGGACATGCGACCGGCTATCTGCGCCGCGAGCTGGCCCGACGGGTCGTCCTGCGGTACATCCCGAAGCTCACGTTCCACATCGACGATACCCTGGCGCGGGCACGCCGCATCGACGAGATCCTTGAAAGCTTGCACGAACATGACACAGGACCAGAGCAAGAAGACTGAAATCATGGACCCGCGCATCCCCAGCCTGATCGAGAAGGCGGAGCGGGCGCTCATCGTTACTCACATCTCACCCGACGGGGATGCGATCGGGTCCTTGTTGGGATTGGGGTGGGCGTTGCGCGCCCTCGGGAAGCACTCAGTGCTGGCCTGCGCCGATCCGGTGCCCCAACCCTTTCACTTCCTGCCGGGGCATCAAGAGATCGTGCGAGAGCCTGAGGGGACCTTCGACCTGGTCATCGGCCTGGACGCCTCGGATCCACAACGGCTGGGATCACCCTGGCAACAGGCCGAAGGGTTGGACGCGCCCAAGATCGTCATCGATCATCACGTCACCAATCTCCACTTTGGCGATATCAACTGGGTGGATACGACGGCCGCGGCCACGGCGGAGATGATCTACGAGCTGGTGCAGGCCCTGGACGTGCCCATGAACGTAGACATCGCCCAATGTCTGCTATGTGGCGTGGTAACCGATACGCGCGGCTTTCGCACATCGAACACAACACCGCGCAGCCTGGCCATCGCCACGCGGCTCATGGAGGCCGGCGCCGATCTGAACCTGGTCACGGAGCAGGCGCTCAATCGCAAGCCCCTCGCCGTGCTGCGGCTGTGGGGCATGGCCCTGCCACGCATGCAGATGCGCGGGCGCATCCTGTGGAGCACGGTAACCCGCCAGATGCGCGAGGAGACCGGCGTCAACGACAATGGCGACGGTGGGCTGGTGAACGTGCTCGTATCTGCCAATGAGGCCGATGTGGCTGTCGTTTTCACCGAGCGGGAGGACAACCGGGTCGAGGTCGGCATGCGCGCCAAACCTGGATTCGATGTCAGTCAGGTCGCCCTCTCATTGGGCGGCGGCGGACATCCTCAGGCGGCGGGATGCGTCATCAAGGGCTCCCTGGAGGAAGTCCAGGAGCTGGTGTTATCCGCCCTGGAGGAATCCCTGAGACGGCAGGGAGGAGAGTGAACGCACGTGCCTCATCCATGACGCACGGTCTGCTCATCATCGACAAGGACGCCGGCTGGACCTCCCACGACGTTGTAGCCCGGGTGCGGCGATTGATCGGGCAACGTCGGGTGGGACACGCGGGCACGCTGGACCCTATGGCGACGGGCGTGCTGGTCCTGTGCCTGGGGCGAGCCACACGGCTGGCAGAATATCTCCAGGGTCATCGTAAGCGGTATCAGGCGACGATCCGCCTGGGCGAGGTCACGGACACATACGATCTCGAAGGGGAGGTCATCGAGCGACATCCCGTCCCGTCGCTCTCCGAGGAGGAGCTGACATCACACCTGCGGGCCTTCCAGGGCACGATCACGCAACGCCCGCCCGCATACTCAGCAGTTAAAGTGGACGGCGTGCCGGCTTATCGCAGGGCGCGGCGCGGCGAAGTCGTCGCTCTGCCTCCCAGGCAGGTGACCATCTATGAGATTCGGCTGTCGCGATGGGAGCCGCCCGAGCTATCCCTGGAGATCGAGTGCTCCGCGGGGACGTACATCCGGTCCCTGGCTCACGACTTGGGTCAGGCCATCGGCTGCGGGGCCCATCTCATCGCGCTTCGGCGCACCGCATCGGGCCCCTTTACCCTGGCGGACGCCATCTCCCTATCTGAGCTGGAGCGGCTGGTGGAAGATGGGCGATGGCGAGAGCGGGTGCTTCCCCTCGTGGAAGCGGTGAAGGATATGCCCAAGATCACGCTGTCGCCTCAAGCCGAGAGCGCTGTGCGCTTCGGCCAGCCCATCCCTGGGCCTAAGGCGGAGGAGGGAACGATCGCGGCCGGGCTTTCACAAAGCGGGGATCTCATCGCCATCCTTCGCTTCGACGCCGAGCGCGAACTCTGGCGACCACATAAGGTCTTGGGAGTTTCATAGGGTTCAGCTCGTCGATTTTTCAACATCTTCCAGGCTGAACGTGGGGAACATGGACGTCTATCACGGATTACCACATCTGACCGCATCCAACGGTTGTGAGCTGACTATCGGCAACTTCGATGGCGTGCATCGAGGCCACCAGGAGCTGATCCGTCGGCTCGTCGCCGCCGCTCGAGAGGCAGGGCGGCTGGCGGGGGCGTTAACGTTCTCGCCCCATCCCATGCGCGTGCTGCGCGCGGACGCGGAGGTGGCCTATCTGACGACGCTGGATGAGCGGCTGGCCCTCCTGGAGCCTCTGGGGCTGGACTTCGTGGTCGTTTACCCGTTCACTGAGGAGACGGCCCGCACGTCCGCCTCGGCGTTCGTCCAGGAACTCACCAGTCATCTACAGATGCGTCGAATGTGGGTCGGCCCCGACTTCGCCCTGGGGCACAACCGCGAGGGTGATGTGCCGACGCTGCGTCGCCTGGGTCGTGAGATGGGGTTCACCGTGGAGGTCATCGAGCCCATCCGGGTTGGAGAGCACGAGGTGCGCAGCGGGCATATCCGCCGCGCCCTGACAGAGGGCCAGGTGGCGTTGGCCGCACAGATGCTGGGGCGCCCTTATTGGCTGACCGGTGAGGTCGTCAAAGGAGCAGGCCGCGGCCAGTCCATCGGACGGCCCACGGCCAACCTGTCCGTGCCCTCAGAACGTCTCATCCCCGCCTACGGCGTCTATGCGACCTGGTGTCACTTCGATGGCCGACGCCTGCCAGCGGCCACCAACATCGGCGTGCGTCCGACGTTCGATAACGGGCTGCCCACGATCGAAGCCCACATCATAGATTTCGACGGCGATCTCTACGGCGAGGAGATACGGCTGGATTTCGTCCTACGCCTTCGTCCAGAGCGACGCTTCCCCGATGTAGCATCGCTGATAGAGCAAATCCGGCGGGATGTGGCGAACGCGCGGCGGGCGTTGGCGCCGGAGCCGCCGCGGTTTGAGGAGATAGAACATACGGCTGACTGGAGCATACGCATCTTCGGCCGGGATTTCGCTGACCTGCTCAGTCAGGCCGGGGCCGCCATGTACGCGATGGAGGCGGTGGACATGAGCATGGATCCCCAGGTCTGGCGCGAGGTCGAGGTGGAAGCTCCCGATCGGGAGGCGCTCCTGGTGACCTGGCTCAGCGAGCTGCTCTATCAGTCGGAGGCGACGGGCGAGTCCTACACCCGCTTCGTCATCGACGAGGCCACGGAGACCCGGGTGAAGGCCAGGATCGGCGGCGTCTCAGGCTACGGCGATCAAGCCCACATTAAAGCCGTGACCTACCACAACCTCAGCGTCGAGGAGACCCCAGATGGCTGGGTGGCCACGGTGGTATTCGACACATGATACGCAATACGAAACACGCAATACGGAAGACACAATACGCACCCCGTAGTAAGGTTACGTATCACGTATTGCGTGTTGCGTATCACGTATTGCGTAAGAAGGTATCGTACAGATCCTGGAAGGCGGCCGGGACCAGGCCATATAGGTGACGCAGGATCTCGAACGCCACCGCCCGTACCTCCCATTGGGCCGCCTTGTCACAGCGCAGCCAGCAGAAGTGCCGCCAGGCGGCGAAGTTCATGGAGATGACCATGCGGGTCTCCGTCGCGTTGGGCAACAGGAATCGGGCGTCCTCCTTGCGGATGCCCAGCGCCCGCAGCTCGGCATAGGCCCGGGTCAGATCCTCCCACGCGCGATCCAGGATCGCCTTCGCCTCGGGGTTTCGCGCGATGTCGGGCGGCACGACGAATCCCCAGCCTCCCTTGTCCAGGGACACGTAGCGCTGGCTCTCCTGTGAGATGCTGGCCAGGCGATGACGCACGATCTGATGGGTCGCTGCGCGGCTGACGCCCTCGATCAGGAAGGTCGCCGTATTATGATCGACGGCCAAGGCCGGCTCTGTGATCAAGGGCTGGGTGTAAGCCAACAAGGTGACCTTCATAGCCGCCCTCCTTCGGGCGAGGCGCCTTCCTCGGCGAACTCCGCGTAGATCGCGGGAGCCAACGGCCGCACCAGCGGCAACACATCTAACGCCAGCCCCTTCCGAAACAGGTCCAGCCACACACGGGCGTTCCCGGAGACCACCCAGCCTCCCTCCCAGGGCGTCACATCCAAATGGCGATTCGTCATCCTCCAACGTACCGGACCATCCCCCTGCAGCGGATCATCATCCTCCACCCCTGTCACATGGACCACAAAGGTGACGTGCTCGACGATATCCTCATGCCCCTCCCGCACGCGTGCCTGAATGAACCCAGGGTTCCGCCCCATTTTGTCCGTCGATCGATAACACACGCGCGCGGCGAATTCCACCAGCCGCTCCTGCTCAGTGCCCACCGGCGACTCCAGCATCATGCTCACATCGCCCAGGTCCTCCAGGGAGGGGAGCGCGGGATTCAGGTGCGTGCAGCTCAACAGCTTCACTTCCATAACTGTGTTCTCCTCCAGAGCGCATTCAAAGCCTTCGCGGCCGCCATGGCCTTCACGTGGTGCGGATGTCGATTACCTTACCTTCGATATGAGAGATGGCCTCTAACAGGGCCTGCTCGGTCACATCGGCGACCTTCACCGTGATCAACGCGGTATCGGGCTCCTCGCCAGCGAACGTCCCCAGGCTGATGATGTTGCCCCCGATCCCAGCGATGGCGCTAGTCAGATCGGCCAGAAGCCCCCGTCGATCCGGCACCTCCAGCGTCAGCCGCACGCCCGGATCACGAGCGCCCAGGAGCTCCAGGAAGATCTTGAATAGATCGGTCTCCGTGATGATCCCCACCAGCTCCTCGCCGCGAACCACCGGCAGGCCGCCGATACGATTGTCCGCCATGATCCGGGCGGCCTCCTCCAAAGGCGTCTGCTCATCCACCGTGATCACGGGGGACGTCATCACCTTCTTAACCGTCAGCTTGGAAAGCAGATAGTGCAGCTCATAAATGTCCAGGGAGGTCGCCGGCGATGGCGACGCGTGCAGCAGATCCTTCTCAGACACGATCCCGACCAACTTCCCATGTCGGTCCAGCACGGGCAGGCGGCGGACCTTGTTCTCCCGCATGATGCGCAAAGCCTCGCCGATGCCCACGTCCTCAGTCACCGTCACCGGATTCCGACGCATCCGTTCACCGACCAGCATGCCATCACCTCCAGTTTACGCGTGGCCCATCTATCAATAGGTGACCTCCGCTCGCACCTGGCGCAGGAGGTCCGGACGGTCAGTGACGATCCCATCGACGCCCATCCGCAAGAGCTCGCGCATGCGGTCAGGCATGTTCACCGTCCACGCGATGACTTTCATACCCTGCGCGTGCGCGGCCTCCACGAAATGAGGTGTGATAATCCGCGTGCCATCCACCTCCTCGGGCACCTGCAACACGTGAGCCACCGGACGATAGAAGGAGCTCAGCCGCAGACGCTGCATCCAATAGAAGCGTGTCACCTCCCCCGTTGCCGCACCCGTGGCCACGCCAGGCGCCAGATGTCGGAAACGCTTAATGACCTCGTCCTCGGTGGACACGACCAACACCCATTCCTCCGCGCCCATCTCCCGGATCAGGTTGGCGAGGGCTTCCTCGATGGGCGGATCCGTCTGCTTGATCTCGATGTTGATCGGGGTATCCGGGAAGGCCTCCAACACCTCCCGCAACGTCGGGATCGTAAGCCCTTGCCCGCGATAGGGGAAGGTGACGCCGTTATCAGGGGAGTACCGGTATCCAGCATCCAGCGCCTTCAGCTCGGCCAGCGTCATATCAGCCACCCGGCCGGTCCCGTTCGTTGTGCGATCCACGGTCTCATCGTGAATGACGACCAGCTCCCCATCGCGAGAGGCCCGGACATCGATCTCCAGCCCATCCGCGCCGGCCACCAACGCGCGCTCAAAGGCCAGCATCGTGTTCTCCGGAGCCAGGGCCATCCCGCCCCGATGCGCCAGGATCAGGGGATAGGGCGATTCCAGGAAGGCCGTCGGCGATGGGGGATTGATGGTCAGACGCCGATAGAGGGCGAAGACCACCACGACGATGATCACCATGAAAGTCAGGCGCCACAGATAGCGTTTCATCTTCCTACCCCATCCTTGTCTTGAAAGAGGTGTCGTGTCCCCTTCCGTAATGAGGGGGATCATGCACGGGAAACAGGCCATCGAGCGCAGGGGAAAGGCTATCGCCGCTTGCGGGGGAGGGGATAACCGAGATAGCGCAGGGCCTTCTCGTCGCGCCGCCAACGCGGCCGCACCTTCACCCACAGGTCCAGGTAGACCCGCGTGCCCAACATACGCTCGATCTCCTGCCGGGCGGCCTGGCCGATACGCTTCAGCATGCTGCCTTCACGCCCCAAGATGATCCCCTTATGGCTCTCCCGCTCCACATAGATGGTCGCGCTGATATAGGTGAGATCAGCCGAACGCTCCTTGAACTCGTCGATGACGACCGCCACGCCGTGAGGCACCTCCTGACGGAGATAATGCAACGCCTGCTCACGGATCAGCTCGGCCGCGATGAAGCGCTCCTGCTGGTCGGTGATCTGATCGGGAGGATAATAGCGAGGGCCGCGCGGCAAAAGGGAGATGAGCAGGGAGAGCAGCTCCTCTCGCCCATCACCGCGCACGGCGGAGAGCAGTACCCAATGCGGCTCCGGCTCGGTCGGGGCTGCCCGCGCCAGCAACTCGCGATACACCTCCTCCCGGGCCGGGATCTCATCCGGCTCCAGGAGATCGACCTTGTTCATCCCCATGACCAGTGGAGCCGGATTCTTCCGCCTGGATAGCAGCTCGGCGATCTCCTCATCCTCATTGGTAGGGAGGACGGACATATCCACCAACCACAGGACGACGTCCGCGTCTGGGATGGCGAGCAGCGCCTGCTCACGCATGTACTCGCCCAGCTTGTGCCGCGGCTTATGGATCCCCGGCGTGTCCACGAAGATCACCTGCGCATCCGACCTAGTGAGGATCCCCAACAGTCGGTTGCGGGTCGTCTGGGGCTTCGGCGAGACGATGGCGATCTTCTGCCCCAGGTAGGCGTTCATGAGCGTGGACTTGCCCACATTGGGACGGCCGATGACGGCGACGAAGCCCGATCGATGATCCTCCGGCAGCTCCTCCGGTCCCGGCAGCAGCTCCTCTATATCACTCACGCCCACATCCCCTCGAGATGGAAAGGATTGAAGTCCGTATCGTAATCGAAATAGTCCTCGCGCTCCAGCCGCTTCAGCGTGTTGACGATGCGGTAGGTAATCGGGGTGAACAGCGCCTCGATGCCCACCTTGAAGATGTAATTAGACACGATGATGCTCAGCGCCACCGACCAAGGGAACACGCCGAACGCGGAGGCGATGACGACGAAGAGCACGGTATCGACGCCCTCACCCACCAGGGTGGAGCCGATCGTCCGGGTCCACAGCCAGCGGCCGCCGGTCCATATCTTCATCTTCGCCAGCGTATAGGAGTTGGAGAACTCGCCGGCGAAATAGGCGATCAGACTGGCCAGGATGATACCCCCGTTGCTTACGCCGCCCAGGATGGCGTCGTAGGCCTCCTGCCCGGCATAGGCCTCCCACGAAGCCTCGCCGGGCAGCCGGGCGACCACCCAAAACGTCAATCCCATCAGCGCGGCGCATCCGAAGCCGGTCCAGATCACCCGGCGGGATCGGCGATAGCCATAGACCTCGGTGAGCACGTCGCCGAAGATGTAGGAGATCGGGAACAATAACGTGCCGGCATCGAAGGCCAGCGGCAGCCCGAACAACGAGACGCCCCAGTCGATGATCTTGGCCGACGAAGCGATGTTGCTCACCAACAACACGGTGACGAATAGGGCCATGACCAGATCAAAGTAGCTGTACGGCCGCTCCATCCGCCTGCCCCTCCCACAGCCGGCAGAAGGCGCACAGGCCGGGAGCCGTGGTTGGCTGCCCACATCGCTCGCAGGGATGCAGATCTACGTTCTCCTGACCGCCCGCGAAGGTGATGAGGCCACGCCGCCGCGCCTCCAGGAACTGGAGGTAGAACTGATGCTTAGAACCCGGCGATTTAAGCTCCAACTGGTTCAGCAACTCCTTGTAGTAGATCGTCTTCGCGCCCACCGCGTATGGACACTCGTCATAGATATAATCGATGCCCCGCATCAATGCGTAGGCGGCCACCTCTCGCTCATAAAACCGGCAAAACGGCTTGACCTTGCGCGCCAGCCCCCCTCCCTCCTCCAGGACGGGCGCCTGCCGCGCTAGATACCCCGTCTGCCAGTGCAGCACGTTCTGGAACAGGACCGCCGCCTCATCATCCAGATTATGTCCAGTCGCCAGGGCGAAGTACCCTCCTTCCAGCGCCACTCGATTCATGATGTGGCGCTTGACCAGTCCACACACGGCGCACGGCTTGCCGCGTCCCCGACGTGTGCGCCGCGCCAGGTCCGGGATAGACTCCCCATAGGTTTCCTTCATGTCCACGATATGCAACGTCCGCTCAGGATGTCGCTCGTGGAAGGCCCGCACCTTCTCCAGCGACACGTCGGAATAGCCGATACCGCCATCGATCCCCAGGCCAATGTAGAGCCCATCGGCCTCGTATCCCAACTGCAACAGCACATCCCACAGGCTCAGGCTATCCTTCCCCCCCGAGACGGCCACCAGGATACGATGCTCGCGCCGGAACATGCGATATTTCTCGATGGCCCGCTGCGTCTGGGCTATAAACCACTCCAGGTAGTGCTCCTCACACAGCGCCAGCCGATGATGCCGCATGTTGATGACGGCGCGCTGACCGCACTTACGACAACGCATCATCCTCCACTCTCCAATCCCCAAATCTCCAATTCTTTACTCCCCACCTCCGGAGATGACCGCAACCAGCTTGATCTCATCGTCATCCTTGACGATCTCATCCTCGCCGATGACCTTCCCTTGGCGCGTAGCCAGGACGCTCTCCGGGTTCAACCCTACTTTCAAGATCGCGTCACGGACGGTCATGCCACCCTTCAACTCCCACACTTTATCCCTGTAAATCAGCCGCATCGCGCCTTACCCTCCATAGCATATGAGGTAATGCGTGCGTTGTCCCTCTGATATAGGGGCGCACGGCCGTGCGCCCCTACGAAAGGACGCGTCGTCTATTCCAATATGAGCGGTTGGAACAACCAACACTAATTCCCTAGGTAAAAGCGCAGCGTCGCTGCCCAACACCTTAATTTTAGATTATCCCCGCTCCGTAGAGGTTTATGTCGCGTATGCCAATATGAGCGATAGTGTATCCCGACCGATTCTAACCGATACTCCTATAGCCGGTCAAACATACAAAGGGCGCACGATCGTGCGCCCTTAAACTCATACCAATGCACGTTTACGAAGACCATCGGAGGCACGTCCGGGCCAGGGCACCTCAGTCCACCCTGGGACCGGCCGCGCGCACCTCCTCTGGGACCTCTCTCGCGAACTGAGCGAAGTTCTCATGGAACATTCGCGCCAGCCTGCGCGCCTGCTCATCATACGCGGCGGGATCGTCCCACGTCTCCCGCACCCGCAGCACCTCAGGCGGCACATTCGGGCACACCATGGGCACGCGCAGCCCGAAGATGGGATCCTCTTCCGAGGGCACATCATCCAGGGCTCCAGCCAGCGCCGCCCGCACCATCGCCCGCGTGTAGGCGATCTTCATGCGATGGCCGACGCCGAAGGGGCCGCCCGTCCACCCAGTGTTGACGAGCCAGACCTTGACGTTGTGCTTTCGGATCTTCTCCCCCAGGAGGTCCGCGTACACCTTGGGATGGAGCGCCATGAAGGGGGCGCCGAAGCACGTGCTAAACGTGGCCTGGGGCTCACTGACCCCCTTCTCAGTGCCGGCGACCTTCGCGGTATACCCGGATAGGAAGTGATACATGGCCTGCTCGGGTGTTAGCCGGGCGATGGGCGGCATCACGCCGAAGGCGTCCGCGGTCAGGAAGACCACATTGCTGGGATGGCCGGCCATGCCTGATTCCACGATATTGGGGAGGTAATTGACCGGATAGGACGCCCGCGTGTTCTCCGTCAGCGAATCATCGTCCAGGTCGATACGGCGGGTGCGGACATCCATGGCCACGTTCTCCAGGATGGTGCCGAAGCGCCGCGTCGTCTGATAGATCTCCGGCTCCGCCTCCGGCGAGAGGCGGATCACCTTGGCATAGCATCCCCGCTCGAAGTTGAAGATCCCGTCGTCGCTCCACCCGTGCTCGTCATCGCCGATGAGGGCCCGCTCCGATTCCGCCGAGAGGGTCGTCTTCCCCGTGCCGGAGAGCCCGAAGAACAGAGCGACGTCCCCCTTCGGCCCCACATTCGCGGAACAATGCATGGGCAAAACTCTTTGGAACGGCAGGAGGTAGTTCATGATGGTGAAGACGGATTTCTTGATCTCGCCCGCGTAGCTGGTTCCGCCGATCAGGACGAGCTTCTCACCGAAGTTGATCAAGATGAAGACCTCAGAGTTAGTGCCGTCCACCTCGGGCATGGCGTGAAAGCGAGGCGCGTTGATGACCGTGAACTCGGGGATGTGCTCCTCCAGCTCCTCGGGTTGGGGCAGGATGAACATATTGCGCGCGAAGAGGTTGTGCCAGGCCGTCTCCGTGATGACGCGAATGGGCATCCGGTAACGCGGGTCCGCCCCCACGAAGCAATCCTGCACGAACAGGTCTTTACCCTGCAGGTAGGCCAACAGTCGCAGATAGAGCGTCCGGAAACGCTCCGGGTCGAATGGGCGATTGACATCCCCCCACCAGATCTTGTCCTCGCTAGATGGCTCCCGCACGATGAATTTGTCATTGGGCGATCGCCCGGTGTGGTGTCCCGTTCGCACAACCAAAGGTCCCAGATGAGCCAACAATCCCTCGCGACGTCGAATGGCTTCCTCGTAAAGCGCAGGTGTCGAGAGATTCCAGTAAACCTGGTTGACGTTCTTAATGCCATGTGCTTCCAGAGGAACTTTCGGCATGCTTTCCTCCCTATTTATAGAGTTGTATCCGCTGAACTTTCAGAGGAACCACAAAGGACACAAAGAGCCAAGGTTTTCAAAATGCATCTCTTCATTTGTACCTTTTGCGGTTAGAAAAAAAGAGGACAGTCACCTGCCCTCTTCCTTGAGCGAATGTCCCGCAGCAATGCGTCAGGCTTTCCTTTAGACGGGCAACATGCTCATCGTCTTTCGGATCAACGCCACCGAGCGTTGAAGCGCCTCCTTCTCCTTTTCGGTCAACCGGATCTCCAGGATCCTCTCCACGCCGGCCCGCCCCAGCACGACCGGTACCCCGAAACAGATGTCATGTAGGCCGTATTCACCCTCCAGATACACGGAGGCTGGCAGCACCACGCGCTTATCGCTCAGGATCGCCTCCACCATGGAGGCCACGGCCGCGCCGGGAGCATAGAAGGCGCTCCCTGTCTTCAGCAACTGCACGATCTCTCCACCGCCCTTGCGGGTGCGTTCAACGATGGCCTCGACGCGATCGGGAGGCAACAACTCCGTGATCGGGATGCCCCCCACGGTGGAATAGCGAGGCAACGGGACCATCTCATCCCCATGGCCCCCCATGACGAATGCCGACACCGAGTCCACCGAGACCCCCATCTCCATGGCGATGAACGTGCGCATGCGCGCGCTGTCCAGCACGCCAGCCTGTCCAATGACGCGCTCCCTGGGAAAACCGCTGACCTTCTTCGCCAGATACACCATAGAATCCAACGGATTGGTCACGATCAGCAGGATCGCCTCAGGCGCATGGGGGACAACCTGCTCCACGACAGATCGCACGATCCTGGCATTCGTGCCGACGAGATCCTCACGGCTCATCCCCGGCTTACGCGGCATGCCCGCGGTGATCACCACTACATCAGATCCCGTGGTTTCCTCATAATCATGTGTCCCCTTGATCACAGTATCATATCGGATGATCGGCCCCGCCTCCATCAGGTCCAGGGCCTTCCCCTTGGGCATATCGCCAGTTTCGGGGATGTCCAGCAACACGATCTCATCCACATCTCGCGTGGCCAGCCATAGCGCCGTCGTGGCGCCGACATTTCCGGCCCCGATGATGGAAACCTTGCCGTGATACAACCCCATCCCTTCCTCCCAACATAGTATGCCTAAAGGCGGGCATCCTGATAGCACACGGGGGAAGCAAGCTTAAGAGGCGGGGGACAGTTCCTCCACCATGGGGACTCGCGTCACCTCGGAGGCTTCCGACGCCAATACGCCGTCCGCGATCAAGACCGACCTCAAGGCGGCGATGGCCACCTCTAACATATCGAGATCGGGCTCGCGCGTCGTCAGGCGCTGCAACATCAGCCCCGGGAGCACGAACAGCCGCACGACCGGATGCTCCTGATGAGAGGCGGAGAAGCGAATGAACTCATAGGCGACCCCAGCCACCACCGGGATGATGACGATCCGCGATAGCAGGCGCAGATACCACTCCGGGAACTGCAACGGGATGTGAAAGAGGATCGCCAACACGAGCACGAACAGCAGGAAGCTCGTCCCACACCGGGTATGCGCCGTGGAGAAGCGCGCCACCGCCGAAGGGCTCAGCTCCGCTCCCGCCTCCAGGGCGTTGATCGCCTTATGCTCGGCCCCGTGATAGGCGAAGACGCGCTGGATATCGGGCATCCGACCTATCAGCCACACGTAGGCCAGAAACATCAACAGCCGGATGCCGCCTTCTATGGTGCTACTGGCCCAGGCGGACGGCCAGAAGCGCTCCAGCCACTGGGCGAGGGCCGACGGGATGAGGAAGAAGATCCCGATCCCCAAGGCCAGCGCCCCCGCGAGAGTGCCCCATGCGAGCGGACCGGAGAGCTCGGCCTCCTCCTCCGCCAGCGCGACGTCGGCCGACCAGAGCAGCGCCCGCATTCCCAGTCCCAGGGCATCCCACAGCGCGGTTAGGCCACGCAGAAAGGGCAACTTCCCCCAACGGCTGGTATAGATGCGGGACGTCAGCGGCTCCTGGCGGATGACGATCTCTCCCTGCGGGTTACGCACGGCGACGGCCATATGAGTTCGGCCGCGCATCATGACCCCCTCGATGACCGCCTGGCCGCCGTAATGGAACTTCGCCACGAAGCGCCTCCCCCAGAAGTGGCCCCATTCTACACGCGAGGCTGATCGCTGTCAACCGACCATCGCGAGCCAAGGCTATGCCTAGTGCGCCCCGAGTAAAGTATACCACTTTGCAACAACCACGGTTGAGTGCAGGGCCATCTTGCGCTTCATTGCCCAGGATTACATTCATATGCTATGATTTGGGTCGAATAACCAAGCACTGAGCGCCGTGAGGAGGAGCGATGAATGCGGCAGAGAGTTACCCCCGCGGGCGCGTTACCCTGACTCACTTATGGTATGTGCTACCTGCTTTCATGCTGCTTGCTGTCATTTGGGGATTTGGGGAAATCACCCCTGCCGATTTTTGGTGGCACATCCGGACAGGACAGGTGATCCTAGAACTCCGTCGTATCCCTCGCATTGACCTCTATTCATTCACCCACATGGGTGAGCCTTGGATGTATCAGTCTTGGCTTATGGAAATTATCCTGTATCTGATTTATCGTGCTGGAGGAGCCCCTCTGACCCTGCTCGCCCATGGATTGTTCATCACCACTGGTTACCTATTTTTGCAGAAAGCCCTCCTTCTCATTGCTCCACGTGATGCCCGCGTGAGCGCCACGATCACGATCGCGGTCGCGGTGCTCAGCATGCAAAACTGGGCCGTACGCCCTCAAAGCATTTCATTTACGTTGTTCGGATTGGTGATGTATCTCCTGACCCGGTATCAGCGCCTCGGTGGTCGTGTCCTGTGGTGGCTTCCACCTGTGTTCCTGATCTGGGCCAACGCTCACGGAGGATTCATTTTCGGTTTAGGATTACTGGGATGCTTCACGCTCAGTCACATATGGGAGACCTATCGCTCCAACCGTACCTGGGCAATCAGCGAGGTTATCCTCCCCATCGCGCTAGCGCTGCTTGTTTTAGCCATCAACCCCGCAGGGCCTATAGGACTCGTCAATTACGTGCTAGGCTTTGTGCGTCATCCTATTACACGTTCCTACAATATGGAATTCCAACCCCTCTCTGTCCGAACATTTACCGGCGCCTCATTCGTCGTCCTCGTAGTCCTGTTAATAGCTATTCTAATACGCAAGCATTATTGCCCCAACCTTTTTGAATCGTTATGCCTTCTTGTGTTTGGGACATTAGCCTTGTGGGCGATACGTAACCCTCCCTGGTTCGGGTTCGTGGCGGCACCGGTGGCAGCACGGGCGCTGGCCATGAGGCCCACGGCTAAACAGAGGATCTCACTAGGGAATTATCAAATCAACAGGCTTCTCCTCCTCTGTTTAATCGTGTTAGATATCATTTGCCTACCTTGGTTTCGCGCCGCCCTTCCCCGGTGGGGTGAACGTCATGGAGTGATCAGGCAATACACCCCTGTCGACGCTACCACCTATGCATGCGAGCACCTCCCCTCTAATGCGCGCGTTTTCAATGAAATGGAATACGGAAGTTACATTATCTGGGCATGCCCCCAGCTCCCTGTCTTCATTGATACTCGCTTTGAGTTGTATTCACCAGATGAGTGGGAGGAGTATTTAGCCATTAGCTATGCGCGATACGACTGGCAACGCATACTAGATCAATACAAAATTACCCACCTGTTTCTTCATCCTGAGAGACAAGAAAATCTTATCAACGCAGCGACAGAGTCTCCATACTGGCAGCTCATCTACCAGGATGATGTGAGCGTGATCTTCGCCCGATCCGATCGCTTCCCCCAAATAAGCGCAAAATAGCGCAAGATGGATGAAGGAGGTTCGGGATCTTAACCATGCCTTAGAGCACCAGGCAGTGCTCTCCCAATGATGACAAATGATAGCCCAGCATCTGTAGCTATAAGCGGAGCTGGGTGCTCAAGTCAACTGGAACTCAGCTAATCAAGTTATCCTACTGGCCGAAGTACGGCCTTCAATTAACCGCCGGATAAGCAGCCATGTCTCAGATAGAAGAAAGAATAATAAATAACGCCCTTTGGATGGGGCTAATCTTAACCCTGTTTTTTTTCCTCTACATCACAACTTCAACACTCCTCTTCCCATATGGTTTAGATTATGGGGAAGCCCCTTTGATTGACCAAGCTAAACGACTCATCGCCCATGAGGAAATCTACAAAGCGAACCTAGATGAACCCCCATACGTGATAAGTAATTATCCGCCTTTGTACATCAGCCTCATCAGTATATTGGGTATTCTAACCAATTTACCCCTCTTGCAAGTAGGCCGCGCGATCTCCCTTGTTTCGAGCCTAACAAGCGCCTTCATCATTGGCAAGTTCGCCTCTCATCTGTCTAAGCGTCGGTTATCCGGAATGGTGGCGGCGGCACTCTTTCTTGGCCATCCTTTCGTCACGATTTGGTCTCCACTCGCCCGGGTTGACCTGTTAGCGCTGGGATTGAGCTTGACAGCACTCTGGATCCTCTACACTCGATGGGACTCTTGGCCTTGGTTAGCTGTAGCCGCTTTATGCCTCCTAGGCGCTATCTATACCCGGCAAACTTACGCCTTAGCTGCCCCAGTAGCAAGTGCTGTCTGGCTCTGGAAAAATAATCGCCTGCGAGCCTTGATTTTTATTACAAGTCTAGTGGGCTCTTGCCTCGCTCTATTCATGGTGCTAAATACCCTGACACGAGGAGGATTCTATATCAATGTAATTACAGCCAACGTTAACCCCTATCGTTTAGAGAGGATGTTGTCAATGAACGGGATGTTCATTCAAGTGTGGCCGTTTGTTATCTTTACAGCTCCGATACAGATCATCCGGGAAGTAAAGAGAAAAGACCACTATGAGCGTGAGGCGAGTAGAAGATCCTTTATCCTTTATGGGTTGTTACCCTACACCTGCGGAGCTCTCCTATCCTCCTTTACAGTAGGCAAGGTTGGCTCCAATGTCAACTATTTCCTAGAACTGAGCAGCGCTCTGGCAATTTGGATTGGATGCTCAACTGCAAAGCCTATGAGCAAAGTGACCATCCGCAAGGGACAAATAATCTTATCATTGCTGATATTATGTCAAATCATATGGTCGTTAACGGCCAATTGGCTAATATCCTATCGTGTAATAACAGAAAAATGGAGCAAGCTATCTGAGTATGAAGAGGTCTTCCAAGAGGTACGACAGGCGGCCTCAAGAGGCCCAATCCTGGCAGATGATTACCTGTTTATGGTTATACTCGCAGGCCAACGTATATATTATCAGCCTTTTGAGTATTACCAGCTATACAATGCAGGGATATGGACTCCGACAAATCTTGTAGCAGAAATTCAAGACCGCAAATTCTCCCTGGTACTGCTAAATAAGCCTGGGAGCCATCTGTATCAAGAACGGTGGCCAAGCTCAATCACTCAAGCCATTAAAGACAATTACATCGAGAAGAAGCGGTGGGGAGAGCTAATAGCTTATGAACCGAAGTCTTCCTCACTAAACACCTCTCCCACGATCTCCGTCCCGTAAACCACGAAATTGGGGCAAGACGCTTGTTGGGTAGTCTCCCTCGTGAGTGTTGTTAGGTCATGAATCGCCCCTCCCAATCGTCTCCTACCCCCTTGAGATATGGGTTATGGGAGAGTCCTCATTGACCATGCCCTCTCGTACGCCACGCGAAGTCAAACACGGTTCTGCGCACATCGCGCCACGCCTCGCCATACGTTAGAAAATCGCCAATTTGCCCTTGGACTCCAGTACCATTGCTTTCCGAGCCGAGAGGTCGTATATTGAAGGCGCAAACGAGGAAATAAAAGCCCTCGATCGCAAAAAACCTAAAAGGTATTTCTTCAAGGAGGGAGAAAAATGCGAGGACTAATTGATCTGCTCCACTGGGCTAAAGAATGGCTGAATCTGAGTAATGGTGAGCATGGCCAGGACCTAACTGAGTATGGTCTCATCATCGCATTGGTTGCCATTGTGGCTATCGCTACGCTGACGACATTAGGGACCAATATCTCCAGCGTTCTTGGCAGTATCGCTAGTGCGCTCTAAGGAGGAACCAGGGGATAAGGAGCGAGAGCTCGATATTGGCAAGATCAACAAAGAGCAAGGGGGTCCTGGGCCAATGCCTGGGACCCCTTTGCTACAAGGGGCGCTGATATGCGCAAGGAATGGGGGCAGAATCTAGTTGAATTGGCATTGGTATTGCCATTACTACTATTCATTATTGGGATGGCGGTCGATGTAGGCCGAGGCATGCAGGCTTATGTCGTGATCCAGAACGCCGCCCGAGAAGCGGCGCGCTATGCCTCGGCTCATCCATCCGATACGAACGGGATCATGGATATCGCCATGGCGGAGGTCCAACGTGGGGGCCTACACTCAGCTAACGTAACGATCAGCGTGACCGGATCGGGGGAAGGGAATCCTGTCCACGTCACAGTGGTATATCATTTGCCTGTCATCTTCACCCTATTAGGGAGATCTCAACTCACTCTGCAAACCAGTGCAGAGGCAGTAATCTACTAAAGGCCATGTTCCTCCTACGGATGTTTAACAAGGACGGTGGGCAAAGCGCTGTTGAATTCGCGGCTACGTTTCTCTTCTTCATCGTGCTCATTATGACCGTCCTTGACCTGGGCCGCGGGATCTATGCCTATACGACCATCGCTGCTGCGGCTCAGAGTGGCGCGCGATATGGCATTGTCAACCCAGATGATATCTCTGGGATCCAAAACGCTGTCGTCAGAAACGCCATCGGACTCGATCCCTCGAACATCGTAGTGAGCGTATCCTATCCAACATCTGACGTCGTCGCTGTCACGGTTAGATATGACTTCGCTGTGATCACGCCGCTGCTTGAACCCATGGTAGGTAACAACGGAGTCATCAGGCTGGAAGTGACGGCGGCGATGCAGCAATACTGAATTTATTCACAGCCTTTTTAGGAAAAGCTCAGGACTCAATTTGCAGAGAGGGGAATTAACCAAATGAGCGCGAAGACCAAGTTGCTGAGAATGACCAGCGCACTGAACACTTATAAACAATCACGACGTGAGTGGGCCATTAATATTTTAGCTGCGGTTTATTGGGCCATTTACGCCATGGCCTACCTTCAAAGGTCCTTAAGTTCGCGCGATTTCATGAGCCTAGGACTGGGCGCTTATTACTCTCTCGTTGTATGGCTCTTTATTACTCGAGAGCCAGCTAAACGCAGTGCCTCATGGCCAGTGACGATCTTCGTTCTCTGTAGCATGATCCTGCCAGTTATCGGTCTCGCTCCTTCTTCCCAAGGGTTTCCGGTGTTGGGAGGCTTTGCTCAAGGATTAGGCCTGATTGGTATGTTTGCAGCTACCGCCTCCCTAGGAAGAAGTTTCGCAATCGCCCCGGCCGATCGCGGATTACGCACAAACGGCCTATATCGCTGGATCCGACATCCTTTATATGCTAGCGAATTGCTGTTTTATGTAGGATACCTTCTAGCCAACTGGTCATGGCGAAATGGGCTAGTACTCATCGTCGCCGTTATTTTTGTCATGATCCGTATCCATCTCGAAGAGCAACTGATCGAAGGCTATCAGCAGTATGCAGAACGTGTTCGCTGGCGTCTCATTCCAAGGGTGTGGTGACTCTGTAAGAGCACCTGAGGAAACTCCCTTATGGAGAGGCTTGCAGATGGAGAGGATCAAGATGTTCAAAGCCATCTACCGACAACTGAGTCGAGAGGAGGGCCAATCCCTGGTCATCACAGCCCTGGCCATGATCGCGCTGCTGGGGATGACGGCGCTCATCATCGACGGCGGATATGCATACGCCCAACATCGGCGTATGCAGAACGCGGCTGACCTGGCAACGCTGGCTGGCGCGCGAGCGTTAGGGCTGGGCCTTTCCGAGTGGGAGATCGAACAGGAGATCAGCTATTACGCGCAGGCCAATGGCGCGGACACGTTCTCATACTACTTTATCGACGCCAATGGACAGCCCGTTGGCTCGTTGAGCGCGGCTCGAGGTGTCGCCGTCACCACTCAACATACATTTGACACCTTCCTCGCCGCGATCATCGGAAAGGACCGCATCACGGTCGCGGCTGATAGTAAAGCCACCCTATACGGCATCGGCGAGACCAACAACTTGCTTCCCATCGCCGTCCATGAGGACAACTTTGAATACGAGATGGTCTACGAGCTCTGGGATAACAACCATGAAGCGCCAGGGGCCTTTGGCTGGGTGGACTGGGATGGCGGCGGCGGTGGACTCCACGAGCTAGCCGATAATATCGCCCACCCTGAAAACAGCGGCACCTGGCAGGTCGGAGATCAGGTGCCAGCGGAGCCAGGCGTCAAAGCGGGGATGCCCGTCCGTCGGGCGCTCGACCAGTGGATAGGTCAACCTGTGACCGTTATCCTCTACGATGAGGTCACCGGGCAAGGCTCAAACGCCCGGTATCACATCTCTGGGTTCGCCGAGTTCGTGCTCACCGAGTACAACTTCAGAGGAAGTAACAAGTACATCCGTGGTTATTTCGTGCGTTATGTGACATCCGGTAAACCTGGTGGATCGGAGTTCGGCCTCCAGGGCATCCGCTTCATCGAGTGATGAACATCTTTCATTTCAGGAGGAGGGGGCGATGCAACGAAGACGAGGAATGATCTGGCTTCTCACCGGCGTGCTATTCGCCCTGTTGGCGGGCGTTCTCACTTTTCGCGTCCTGGCGCAGGCTACGGCGACGGCGGCTGAAGTCCCGCAACTGGATATAACCGCCGTGGTCGTGGCGCTTCAGGACATTCCGCAACGGACGGAGATTAACGAATCCCAAGTCGGGATTAAGGAGGTCCCAACGGAGCTAGTACCAGCAGGGGCGGCCACATCCCTCACTGATGTGGTGGGGAAGATCGTCACCCAGGACGTGGCGGCGGGTGAGATCATCCTGATGCACCGGCTGGTCGAGCCCACGGTGAAGGGACGTAATGTGGTGTTCACCATGCCTGAGGACAAGGTGATCATCGCCCTGCCCGCGTCCGACCTGATGAGCCGTGTGGGGTTCCTGAAGCCGGGTGATCGAGTGGACTTGTTGTTCTCGCTCTCGGTCCCCGGTCAAGGCACGGATCAGCTATATACGATGGACGTCATCCAGAACCTGGAGATCGTCGGTATGGTCATGCCGCCTTTGCTGGCCAAACAGGGCGACAAAACCAAAGTAGAGGCTCGGCCGTCCACAGCGTTGACCAACCAGGGAGTACTCCTGTTCGCCGTCAGCGCCCAGGACGCCCTGACGATCAAGTTCTTGAAGGATTCCGGGGCGATCATGGATATCGCGCTGCGTGCGCCGACCAGCGAACAACGGCTGGAGGCCGAGACGGTCGATATGTCGTACGTCGCGAACCGGTTCTTCCCGCAAGCGGTACAGCCTGGCGAGGTGGCGCCGTAATGCATACCTCAGTGATGAGAGAGGGACAATGATGGAACAGAAAGGCATCCATATCTTGATCGTCAGCGATGACCCATTGCTGGTCGAGCACGTCTCCGACGCGCTGGCCCCTCACGATGATTTCCTCATCGAGGGGGTGGTATCCAACCTAGACAGCGCGATCACGAAGGTGAAAGAGGTGCCCGTGGACATCGTGCTCGTCGGCGAGCGGTTGGAGGGCCAGGAGGAGCGACTCCGCCAGCTGGCCGTTGAGGCCCCCCTCGCCACGGTCATCGCTTTATGCCCACGGACTGATGCCAGGAGCGCTCAGAAGGCCCTGCTGGCGGGCGCCCGTGCCTTCGTGCCGGTTCCTTTCGACAACGATGAGCTGTGCACGACCATCCGCGACGTCTACGAGGTGGAGGCCGAGCGGCGGGCGCGCATGGCCCAGTCGCCAGAGGCTCTCATCCCATCATCTCCAGCTCAGCAGGGGGGGCAGGTCTTCGTCTTCCTGAGCCCCAAAGGCGGTACGGGCCGCTCAGTGCTCGCGGCGAATCTGGCCATCGCGCTGCGACAGGTGACGGGTAGAGAGGTGCTTTTGATCGAGGCCCGCCACACCGTGGGCGATCTGGACACCATGCTCAACCTGGTCCCGTCGTCCACGCTCGCTGACCTGGGGCCGGATGCCTCCGACGTGGATGTTGGCTTTCTGAGGACGATCCTGCTCCAACACAGCAGCGGCATCCAGGTGCTGCTGGCGCCGCCCACCAACGACGATGAGCGGTCGCCAGATCCGGAAAGCTTCGATCACGTGCTCCAGATCGCCCAAGAGATGTTCGACTACATCGTCATCGACGTCGGGCCGCTTTATGACTCATATGCCAGCGTGGCCCTGCAGCATGCTGATCAGCTTCTGTTGGTGATCACGCCGGAGACCACGGCCCTGCAGAGGGCGCTGCTCTTCCTGGATGCGGCACGCCAACACGGGTTCCCGCTGGAACGCGTCCGCCTGGTGATTAACCGGGCCAACGCCCGTGGCGGCATCGCTTATGAGGAGATCGAAGGCCGCCTGATGATGCAGGATCCCTTTCTAATCCCGGATGACATATCCTTGATCACGTACTCGGTGAACGAAGGGGTTCCCTTTATGATCAGCCATCCGAAAAGCGCGGCGGCCGCCGCCGTGGTGGATATGGCGCGAAAGCTCACGGGCCACAACGGCCAGGGAGTGGCTATACCCATCAACGGCAAACCGTGGCAGCGCTTATCCCAACGGCTGAAGGGCCTGCTTCTCATCGGTTGATGGTGGAAAACGGGGACAGTCCGTAGATCACCCCGTCCCTGCTCGTGGGAGGCCTGTCACAGCCTGCCTATGAGCCTAGAGAAGGCGCAACAACGTTGTTGCGTCCCACCGACAAGCGTTCCGCTTTCATGATGAATTTTCAGACATTGCCTGATTAAGAGAGAGGGAGGAGCAAACTATGATGACTCCTCTGGTCTGGCTCATTCCGCTGCTGATGATGATGGCCGTGTTGGCCATGTTCGTCGGTGTCTATCGCATGACCGTGAACGATCCGAGGATCGAATCACGTCTTGAGGCGATCTCGGTGCCTCAAACCCGTCGCGTCGCGAGGCCATCCTATCAACAACATATATCTGGCTTCTTCAATAAACTGGCAGCACGATGGGGGATCACCGAGCGCATCGCGACGCGGCTGGCCCGTGCCAACGTGAAGCTCACGGTCATGGAATACGTATTGATCCATCTTGGCATCATCATCGGTGGCTTCATCATCGGCCTGTTGATAACTCGTCAAGCCATCCCTGGCATCGCGCTGGCCATCACGGCAGCCTTCCTGCCGCGCTTCTATCTGGATCGGCGCGAGCACCAGCGCCTGAAGGCCTTCCAGGAACAGCTACCAGACACGTTGAACTTGCTGGTCAGCTCCTTGCAGGCCGGGTATGGCCTCACGCACGCGATGGAGATGGTGGTCCAGGAGATGCCCCACCCTACCTCGGAGGAATTCAACAAGGTCGTCCGCGAGATGGCACTGGGGTTTTCCCTACCCGAAGCGCTGGATCACCTGGTCCAACGGATGAACAGCGATGATCTGGAGCTGATCGTGACGGCCATCAGCGTGCAACACGAGGTCGGGGGTAACCTGGCCGAGATTCTGGATACCATCAGCTCGACGATACGCGATCGCGTCCGGCTGAAGGGCGAGATCGCGGTGATGACCTCCCAGCAGCGTATCACCGGGATGGTGCTCAGCGGGATGCCCTTCATCCTGGGGACGCTCATCATGCTCATCAACCCAGACTACATGATGACCATCTTCCAACCGCGATGGCTCTTCATACCCGGCTTAGCGATCTTCATGATGATCATAGGGAACCTGATGATCCGACGCATCCTGAGTCAAGAGTTCTAAGGAGGGGGTATGACCGCTGAGGCCACACTGTTCCTGATCAGTGGACTCGTATCCGCCAGCGTCGCCTCCATATGGATCGCGCTGCGCAGCCCGAGGGATACGATCTCCATTCGGAAGCGGTTCAGGCAATATGTAGATACGCCGCTTACCGCTGAGGACCTGGAGCTGCAGCAGCCGTTCTATGAGCGCGTCATCCAGCCATGGTTCCGCCAGACCATCCAACGGCTGGGACGCCTGACACCGATGGGCAACCTGGAGGAGATCGCCCGCCAGCTCACCATCGCGGGCAACCCGGGTGACCTCAGCCCTATTGATTTCATTGGCCTGAGGCTGCTCGCTGGCCTGTGTCTTGGCGGCTTGGCCGCCTTCTACGCGATCACACTGCGCACGCCACCTTCTCAGATCATTTTGTACGGCGCGTTGGGCGCCCTCCTCGGCCTGTTCCTACCCAAGATATGGCTGAACAATCGCATCAAAAAACGGAAGAAAGCCATCACCAAGGCACTTCCAGACGCGCTGGACATGCTGACGATTTGCGTCGATGCTGGCCTGGGGTTTGACGCGGCCATGCTCAAAGTCTCACAAAGATGGGACAACCCGCTGGGCCAGGAGTTCGCTCGCGTGGTGAGTGAGATGCGCATGGGCATACGGCGAGCGGACGCGTTGCGCCACATGGCGGAGCGCACCGATGTACCGGAGATCCACGCCTTCGTCGCCGTGTTGGTCCAGGCTGACCGTCTGGGCGTCAGCATCACCGATATCCTGCACACCCAGTCGGAGCAGCTACGCACACGACGGCGCCAGTGGGCGGAAGAACAGGCGCGCAAAGCGCCCGTGAAGATGCTCTTCCCGATGATCCTCTTCATCTTCCCGGCCCTGTTCATCGTGATCCTGGGACCGGCCGTGCCGCGATTCCTCGAGGCACTCGCCAGCATGCGATGAGGGAGGTGACACTATGACCGTTCAAGCGCTCGGCCGCCCCATCCATCCAGAGATGGATGAAGACTACCAAAAAGCGTTGCAATACATGCAGTCGGGCCAATGGGAGAAGGCGATCCAACTCCTGGAGATGCTCAAGGAGCGATATCCTCAACACTCGGAGCTGCAATCTCTGTTGAAACAGGCGCAGCTCCGGGCCAGGCTGGGGAAGAAGCAGCCCGGCGCCAAGCGGCTCGTGCTCCCCTTGCAGCTTCGTCCATGGCTGCGCAGAGGACTCATGGTAGCTCTCGTCTTATCCGTCATCCTGGCAGGCATCCTAGCTTATACCAGGATCATCCTCCCCCTCCAACAGGAACGTGCCCGCATCATGGAGCAAACCCGTCTGCTGGAGGAGGGACAGCGAGCGTTAGCCCTCGGCGCTTACGATCGCGCGGCCGAGGCCTTCCGCCGCCTGCTGGAGCAGGTTCCGGATAGCGTACCGGCTCGCGAGGGACTGGCTATCGCCGAGGAACGGCTGGCGCTAGCCGAGCAGTATCGAGAGGCTGTGGCGCTCCAGGAGCAAGGGCGCATAGAGGAGGCACTTCAGGCCTTCCGGGAGATTCAAAAGAAGATGCCGGGATACGCCGACGTCCCCCAGCGGATCAAAGCCCTTGAGCGTTACAAAGAGGTCCGGCGCTACTATGAGGAGGCCACCCAAGCCTATGAACAGGGCCGTTGGGGAGAGGCAGCCGTGGCCTATGAGGCCGTGCGCAACTTGGACATCGATTTCAAGCAGGAAGAGGTGACCCAACGGCTCTTCGAGTGCTACTATCACCAGGCTCAGGAGCTGATCACACAGCCAGATGAGACGGGCGA
>DUEN01000056.1 GCA_011176545.1 Caldilineae bacterium
CCGCCAACCCCTTCAACGACAACACCTTCGTGATCGCCGCCGTCAGCGTCGTCTTCCCATGATCAATATGACCTATCGTCCCCACATTGACATGCGGCTTCGTCCGCTGAAATACCGGCTTGGACATTGGTTACACTCCTTTCTTAACAGATTAGTCGATTCTGACACAGGATGTCCCAATGTTCGAATGCGAGTTCAGATGAAACATCCGTTAGGCACAAATGAGGAACCCGGAGCCGACTATCCTCACGCGGCGTACCCGCGTTCCTCATCCAAAAGACACCAACGATGATTTTCCTCGCCAGCCATCTATGCTGGCCATCAATCCACGACTTGTGGGCGCAACTCTCGCATTATACCCACGTTGCCTTACCCAGGCAAATTTCCCACCACACGATTTCGCGTTTTCATCACCATTATAACCAGGCTGCCGTCAACGCGCCCCCATCAGGATGCGCTCCATGACGGCTGGTTCAACCTTCTCATAATGGTCAAACTCCATCGTGAACGTGCCACGCCCTTGCGTGGCGGAGCGCAGACGGGTGGCATAGCCGAACATCTCGGCCAGGGGCACCAGCGCCTGGATCAACTGCATGCCGGGGCCCCGAGGCTCCAGGCCCTGGATCTCCCCACGACGGGCGTTCAGATCGCCGATCACGTCACCGGTGTACTGTTCGGGCACGACCACGCTGACCTTCATAACCGGCTCCAGCAGCACCGGATTCCCGCGGCGCACCGCCTCACGCAGCGCCATCGACCCGGCGATCTTAAAGGCCACGTCAGAGGAATCTACCTCATGATAGGAACCATCGACCACCCGAACCTTGATGTCCACGATGGGATATCCAGCCAGGACGCCATCCTCCAGCGCTTCCCGCACACCGGCCTCGATGGCCGGGATGAATTCCTTCGGGATCACGCCGCCCGTGATCGCGTCCTCGAATTCGAAGCCTTTCCCAGGGGGCAGCGGTTCCACCTCCAGCCAGACATGGCCATACTGACCACGGCCTCCCGTCTGTCGGATGAACCGCCCCTCCCCGCGAGCCCGCCGGGTGATGGTCTCCCGATACGCCACCTGGGGGCGGCCGACGTTCGCGCTCACCCGGAACTCCCGCAGCATCCGGTCAACCAGCACCTCCAGATGCAGCTCTCCCATCCCCGAGATGATCGTCTGTCCAGTCTGATCATCGTAGCGCACCCGGAAGGTGGGATCCTCCTCCGCCAACCGCTGCAGGGCCTCCGTCATCCGATCCTGGTCCGCCTGCGTCCGCGGCTCGATGGCTACCGAGATCACGGGCTCCGGGAACTGGATAGACTCCAACAGGATGGGCGCGTTGGGCGAACACAACGTCTCGCCTGTAAAGGTCTGCTTAAGCCCTAGGGCCGCCCCGATATCGCCCGCATGGATGACGTCGATATCCTCGCGCTTATCAGCGTACATGCGCACCAGGCGCCCGATCCGCTCCTTACGCCCTCGGTTCGCGTTCAGGAGCTGCGCGCCGCTCCGCAGGGTGCCCGAATACACGCGCAGATAAGCCAGACGTCCCATATAGGGATCGGAGACGATCTTGAAGACCAGAGCGGCCACTGGCCCATCGTCGTCGGCGACGCGCTCCTCCTCCTCTCCCGTCCTCGGGTTGATCCCCCGGATAGGAGGGACGTCGATGGGAGACGGGAGGTAATAAACGATCGCGTCAAGCAGCGGCTGCACGCCCTTATTCTTGAGGGCCGAGCCGCACAGGACAGGCACCAGCGCGTTGCTGATCGTCGCCCGGCGTAGGGCCTGTCGCAGCTCCTCCGGCGTGATCGGTTCCCCTTCCAGGTACTTATGAAGGACCTCATCGTCCGCATCGGCGATGAGCTCGATCATCTGCTCACGCCGCTCGGCCACTTCGTCGACCAGATCCTCTGGGATCGGGGTCTGCTCTGGCCGGGCCCCCAGCTCATCGGCGAAGACCCAGGCCTTCTCCTCGATGAGATCGACCATCCCGCGAAAGGAGTCGGACACCCCGATCGGCACCTGGATAGCTACTGGCTGCGCGTGCAACCGGGTCTTGATCTGCTCCACGGTGCCCCAAAAGTCGGCGCCCACGCGATCCATCTTGTTCACGAAGCAAACTCTGGGCACGTTATAACGGTCCGCCTGGCGCCACACCGTCTCGGATTGGGGCTCCACTCCATTGACGGCGTCGAAGACGACAACCCCGCCGTCCAGCACGCGCAGCGATCGCTGGACCTCCGCGGTGAAGTCGATGTGCCCCGGCGTGTCGATGATGTTGATCTGGACGTCCTTCCAGGTGCAGGAGATGGCCGCGGCCGTGATGGTGATGCCACGCTCACGTTCCTGTTCCATCCAGTCCGTGACCGTGGTCCCCTCATCCACGTTGCCCATGCGATATGTGCGCCCTGTATAGAACAGGATGCGTTCTGTCGTTGTCGTCTTCCCGGCGTCAATATGGGCGATGATGCCGATATTGCGCAGCCGGGATAAGGGAACCGCTCTAGCCATACTCCATCACCTGACCCGCCGGGCTCTTCTTGGACGCTTAAGCAGAAGGCTTACCAGCGATAATGAGCGAAGGCCCGATTGGCCTCGGCCATCCGATGCGTATCCTCACGCTGTTTGATGGTAGCACCCTGCCCCTGATAGGCGTCGATGATCTCGGCAGCCAGCTTCTCGATCATCGACTTCCCAGGCCGCTGGCGCGCGTACTGAACCAGCCAGCGCAACGCCAGGCTCAGACGCCGATGAGGGGGCACCTCCACCGGCACCTGGTACGTCGCGCCGCCGACGCGCCGCGGGCGCACCTCGACCAGGGGCATCGCGTTACTGACGGCGCGCTCCAACACCTCCAAGGCCGGCTTGTTCAGGCGTTGCTCGACGATCTCCAAACTGCCATAGACGATCTTCTCGGCCTTGCTCTTCTTGCCGTTCTTCATGACCTTGTTGATGAGGCGCGCCACCAACTCACTGTTGTACTTCCAATCCGGCGGAATCTCACGCCGTGGCGGACGATAACGTCTTGGCATATCGAACTCCTCACCTCTCCATACGTCTGCTTGTGGATGATTCAGCCCCTATACAGGATACAAGATGCAAGACCTAACACGTCCTGCATCTTGTATCCGACACAAGAGCGCTTCGCCCCTTAACGAGCCAAACTCAATTGAATCGCGCGGGTACCGAACCGATCCGGCTTAAGACTTGGGAGCCTTCGTGCCGTACTTTGACCGGCCGCGCTTGCGGTTTTCCACGCCGGCGGCATCTAAGGCGCCACGCACGATGTGATACCGCACGCCAGGGAGGTCCTTCACACGGCCTCCCCGGACCAACACGACCGAGTGCTCCTGCAGGTTGTGCCCCTCGCCGGGAATGTACGCCGTCACCTCGATCCCGTTGGTCAGGCGCACGCGCGCGATCTTACGCAGCGCCGAGTTAGGCTTCTTGGGCGTCATAGTACGCACCTGCACGCACACACCTCGGCGCTGAGGCGCCCCTTTCTTCATACGCACCGTACGGCCGGTGAGCGCGTTGTAGTTAAAGCGCAGTGCCGGCGCCTTTTCCTTTTTACGAACTCGCTTGCGTCCCTTGCGAACCAATTGGTTAATCGTCGGCAATTCGTATCCTCCCTGGTCGCTTACTGAGCCATCGAATACACTAGAAGTCGCTAAGCTACTAAGAACGTGTTTTGTAGGGGCGCACGGCCGTGCGCCCCTACAAGGAGCGTATATGCCGATATTAGGGCCTTAGTGCGTTGGTGGTCCCTCTTCGTACGTTTTAGACACGCTCTAAGAAGACATCGGCTGAGTCCGACGCCCCCATCTTTCCACATTCCCTCACGACTCGTAGGGGCGAGGCGGCGCCTCGCCCCTACTCACGAAACCGCATTCTAGCATAGGGGTATATCCCGGTCAAATTTCGCCCAGTTCCTGCTCCCGGCCATCCCCATCCCCGGATGAGGCGGTTGGATCTACCGCCGCATCCTGGCCGAGCGTCTCCCCATCCCCGCTATAAGAGAGGGTATCCCCCAGGCCGGTTCCCAACACATCCAGCCCCTCACCGATGAAGGGGGCCTCCTGCTTGGCCTGGGCAGCCGCGGCTCGCTCGGCGGCCTCGCGGGCCCGACGCATGCGCTCCTCAAAGCCAGTCCCCACCGGGATCAGCTTGCCGATGATGACGTTCTCCTTCAGGCCGCGCAGGTAATCCGTCGCGCCCTTGATGGCCGCCTCGGTGAGCACCCGCGTCGTCTCCTGGAAGGAGGCCGCCGCCAGGAAGCTTTCCGTGTTCAGGGCGGCCTTCGTCACGCCCAACAGGACCGCCTCGCCCCGAGCCGGCGTGCCGCCCCGCTGCATGATCTGGGCGTTCACCTCCTCAAAGGTGAAGCGATCCACCAGCTCGCCCGGCAGGAACTCGGTATCGCCAGGGGACCGCACCCGGATCTTCCGCAACATTTGCCGGATGATAATCTCGATGTACTTGTCATGGATATCAACACCCTGGGAGCGGTAGACCTTCTGCACCTCCTCCAGCAGATACATCTGGCAGGCATCCCGCCCCTGGATACGCAGCACCTCGCGCGGGTTCTTGGCGCCCTCGGTCAACTGATCTCCCGCCTTCACCTGGTCGCCTTTGTTCACCCGCAGCCGGGCCGAGGGCGGGATCTCCCGCTCCCACACCTCTTCCTCCTCCCGACGGATCACGGCGGTCAGGCCGCTTCCCGGGATCTCCTCGAAGAAAACATTCCCGTCCATCCCGGCCAGGATCGGCTCGCTGTCCTCGTCCGGCCCGCGCGCCAGGACGGTGTCCTCCTGCACGCGGTCTCCATCCTCCACGACCGGGGTCCATCCCTCCGGGATGCGAATCTCGCGGCGCACCAGCCGGGTGTTGGAGATTTTGATCTTCCGCTGCTCACCCTCCCAGTAGACATCGACCACGCCGTCGATCTCGGCGATGACCGCTTCACCCTTGGGCGTGCGCGCCTCGAACAGCTCCTCAACTCGGGGGAGACCCTGGGTGATATCCTCGGCGCTGGCCACGCCACCCGTATGGAAGGTGCGCAACGTGAGCTGTGTGCCTGGCTCGCCGATGGACTGCGCCGCGATGATCCCCACGGCCTCACCCAAGCTCACCAGGCCGCCGCGGGCCAGGTCGCCGCCGTAGCACATGCGGCACAACCCATAATGCGTCTCGCAGGTGAGCGGCGAGCGCACATACACCCGATCGATCCCGGCCGCCTCGATGAGCGCCACTTCCGGCGCACCGATCATCTCACCCCGATCGACGATGACCTCGCCCGTCTCGGGATCCTTGATCGGGGCCGCCGCGATCCGGCTGATGATGCGGTCAGCGAAGGATTCGCCGATCGCGGCCGAGCGCTCGCGGTCGATCCAGATGCCGGCCCGGGTACCGCAGTCCTCCTCGGAGATCATGACGTCCTGGGCTACGTCCACCAGCCGGCGGGTCAGATAGCCCGCGTCGGCCGTGCGCAGCGCTGTGTCCGCCAACCCCTTGCGGGCGCCGTGGGTGCTCAAGAAGTACTCCAACGGCGTCAGCCCCTCACGGAAGTTAGAGCGGATCGGCAGCGCGATGATCCGCCCCGAGGGGTCCGCCATCAGGCCGCGCATGCCGGCCAGCTGGCGGATCGGCTGGATGCCGCCCTTAGTGGCGCCGCTGGTCGCCATCGCGCCCAGGCCCTCCTTCGGGTCAAAGATGCGTCGGACCTCCTGGGTGATAGCGTCGGTCGCCCGCGTCCACAGCTCAACGACCTTGTTGTACTGCTCCTCCTCGGTAATGAGGCCACGACGGAACTGCCGTTCCGTCTCCTCCACCAGCTTCGAGGTCTCCTCCAGGATCTGCGACTTGACGTCCGGCACATGGATATCGGAGATGGCGATGGTGATGCCGGAACGCGTCGCATACTGGAAGCCGATGTCCTTGATCTCATCGACCAACGCGGCGGTGCGCTCCGGCCCCAACCGCTCATAGCACTCCGCGACCAGCTCGTTGAGCGCGCCCTTGTCCATGACCTTGTTGACGAACTGCAACTCGGGCGGCAGGGACATGTTGAAGAGCACCCGGCCAACGGTCGTCTCCACGATGCCGCTCAACTGGACCGTCTGCGGGTTGATGCCCTTGCGCTCCAGGGCCCGGATAACCTCCTCCCAGGCCGCGCGGCCGAACCCTGGGATAGAGAGCATCTCGCGGCGCCCTTCGCGCACGCGGGCGACGAGCTGTCCAAGGTTTTGGATACCGGCCTCCTCCAGCACCCCCTTCACACGGTCGCTCAGCGACAGGTAATCCAGCGGCGTGTCGTCCAGCCAGCTCTTGTAGAGCACCTTGATGGGGGCCTGGATGTGGACCTTACCCAGATCATAGGCCAGCCGCACCTCCTCGAAGGAGGAGAAGGCCTTGCCGCTGCCCTTGGCCCCCGGGCGCTCCAGCGTCATGTAGTAGCAGCCCAGCACCATGTCCTTGGTCGGCCCCACGATGGGCTCGCCCGAGGCCGGTTTCAACAGGTTCTTGGTGGACAGCATGAACCGCCGCGCCTCTTCCACCGCCTTGTCCGACAGGGGCACGTGAACGGCCATCTGGTCGCCGTCGAAGTCGGCGTTGAAGGCCGCGCAGACCAGCGGGTGAATCTGGATAGCGCTCCCCTCGATGAGCACGACTTCGAAGGCCTGGATGCCCAGGCGGTGCAACGTGGGCGCCCGGTTCAGCAACACCGGCCGCTCCTTGGTGACCTCCTCCAGGACGTCCCACACGGCCGGGTCCTCACGGTCCACCATGCGCTTGGCGCTCTTGATGTTGTGCGCGTAGTTCTGCTCCACCAGGCGGCGCATGACGAACGGCTTGAAGAGCTCCAAGGCCATCTTCTTAGGCAGACCGCACTGGTGCAGCTGCAGCTCCGGGCCGATGACGATCACGGAGCGGCCGGAGTAATCGACGCGCTTACCCAGCAGGTTGCGGCGGAACCGGCCCTGCTTCCCCTTGAGCATGTCGCTCAGGCTCTTCAGCTTGCGCTTGCCAGAGCGCGAGACCGCCCGGCCGCGGCGGCCGTTATCGATCAGGCTGTCCACCGCCTCCTGCAACATGCGCTTCTCATTGCGCACGATCACGTCCGGGGCACCCAGGTCCAGCAGGCGCTTCAGGCGGTTATTGCGGTTGATGACGCGGCGATACAGGTCGTTCAGGTCGCTGGTGGCGAAGCGACCGCCGTCCAGCTGGACCATGGGCCGAAGGTCCGGCGGGATGACCGGCAACACGGTCAAGATCATCCACTCCGGCTTGTTGCCGGACTTGCGGAAGGCTTCCACCACACGCAGCCGCTTGGCCGCCTTCCGGCGCCGCTGTTTGGAGCGCGTCGTGCGGATCTCATGTCGGAGCTCCTTAGCCAGCTTGTCCAGATCCAGGTTGGCCAGGATCTCCCGGATGGCCTCTGCGCCCATGCCGGCCTTAAAGACGTTGCCCCAGCGCTCGGACAGCTCCCGGTAGCGGGTCTCCGTCAGCAGCTCCATGGGCTGCAGGTTGCGCAGCTCCACCAGCTCCGCCTCAGCCTGCTGCCTGAGCTGCTCCTTCTGCTCCTCCACCTGCGTCCGCAGCGCCTCGATCTCGGACTCCGTCTCCCGCCGCACCTGGTCACGTCGCGCCTGCATGTACAGGCGCACGTCCTCCTGCTCGGCCCGGATGGCGTCCTCAACCTCGCTCAACCGCTTCTGGACGATCTCATTCAGCCGGTCGAAGTGCTCCCGGCCCACCACCTCCCCGGCATCGAACAGCGGTTCCTCTATCCAGGGCAGGGTGATCGGCTCAGGCAACGGCTGACCCTGCAGTTCCTCCAGCCGCCCCTGCAACGTGCGAGCCGCGTCCATGATCTCATCCGTCTGGGTCGCGAGGCGCTCCTCAAGCTCCCGCAATTGGGACGCCTCTTCCTCATCAATTACGGCCAACGCCTCATCGCGGCGGGTCTCGATCTGCTCGATCTGGACGCTGGCCTCCCCTTCAACTCGGGCGATGCGCACTGCCAGCTCGCGCTCGTGACGTTGCAAGGTGCGCCGCCGGGCTTCTTCATCCACGCGGGTGATGATGTACTGGGCGAAGTAGAGGACTCGCTCCAGGTTGCGCGGGGAAATGTTCAGCAACAGCCCGATGCGGCTGGGCACACCCTTGACGTACCAGATGTGCGCCACCGGCGAGGCCAGCTCGATATGCCCCATGCGCTCCCGACGCACGCGGGACGGGGCGACCTCCACGCCACACTTCTCACAGACGATCCCCTTATACCGAACTCGCTTATACTTACCGCAATAGCACTCCCAATCCTTCGTCGGCCCAAAAATACGCTCACAGAATAAGCCATCCCGCTCCGGCCGCAATGTGCGGTAATTGATGGTCTCCGGCTTCAACACCTCGCCGTAAGACCACTCCCGAATCTGCTCGGGAGACGCGAGCGAAATCCTAATGGCATTAAAATCGTTAACCTTCACCGTTCCTACCCCCTTGCACTTCGATCGCCCTGTCTTATCCCTGGCGGATCAAAGCACACGATCTCATGGCGGCCAACCCTGCTCCCTCCCGCCTGACGTCCCGGAGGATCATTGGGGGATGCCCCCATTACTCGTATGACAGAGGCCCTGGGATGCTCAGGCTGAAGCCCAGCTTGGGCAGCCGCTCCTCAGTGTCTTCTCGACCAAACTGAATCACCTCGTTCTTCTCGTTGATGACCTCCACAGCCAACCCCAGCGATTGTAGTTCTTTCACCAAGACCCGGAACGATTCGGGAATACCCGGCGGGCTAATGGGCTCGCCCTTGACGATGGCCTCATACGTCTTCACCCGGCCGGTGACATCGTCTGACTTCACGGTCAGCATCTCCTGGAGGGTATAGGCGGCACCGTAGGCCTCCAACGCCCACACCTCCATCTCTCCGAAGCGCTGACCACCGAACTGCGCCTTGCCGCCCAGCGGCTGCTGGGTGACCAGGCTGTACGGGCCGGTCGAGCGAGCGTGCACCTTATCTTCAACCAGGTGAGCCAGCTTCATCATCGTGATAATCCCCACCGTCACCGGCTGATCGAAGGGCTCACCCGTCTTGCCATCATACAATACCTGCTTGCCGGTGGTCGGCAGCGGCCAGCCGATCTCCCGGCTCGTCTTCTCCGCGAACTCGCGCAGCTCCTCATCGGGCACATCCGAGGCGTCCACGCCATGATGCGCCAGCCACTCCCGCCAGCAGACCAGCCGCGCCCGCTCGTCCACCTTCTCTCGCTCCGAGAGCGGTCGCGTGTCATCCTCGAACGAGAGGATGGCGTCCGGATCGTATCCTCGCTCTCGCAGCCACTCCCTCAACACCGAGCGGCGGGCGTACACGCGATCAAATTGCATTCGATCCAGATCGTACTCCGGACGATCAGCCAGCCACTCACGGATATAGAAGAGGCGCGCCTCCTCGTCATCCTTCAAATAATCGTCGGGCAGGCCGAGCTCTCGAGCGCGCTCCCAGGCTCGATCCGTGATCTCCTTCCACGCCTTGTCGATGAGCCACGCCCGGGCTAGCTCCGCCTCGATCTCATCCTCGTTCGCGCCGTCGAACACCGGGGTGATGGCGTGGAAGCCCAGGCGATCAGCCGCCCAGCCTAGATGGGTCTCCAGGATCTGCCCGATGTTCATACGGGCGGGCACGCCCAACGGGTTCAGGATGATATCCACGGGCGTCCCGTCCTCCAGGAACGGCATATCCTCAATGGGCACGATCTTGGAGATGACCCCCTTGTTGCCGTGGCGACCGGCCATCTTATCGCCCGCGCTCAACTTGCGCCGCTGAGCCACGGACACGCGGACCATCTTCTCCACGCCCGCGGGCATGTCGCGATACTCCTCGCGGGAGAAGACCTTCACATCGACGACCTTGCCATGCTCGCCATGCGGCAGGCGCAGCGAGGAGTCCTTCACCTCGCGGGCCTTCTCGCCAAAGATCGCCCGCAATAGCTTCTCCTCGGGGCTCAGCTCCGTCTCACCCTTGGGCGTGATCTTGCCGACCAGGATATCGCCCGGCCCCACGGTAGCACCGATGCGGATGATGCCTTCCTCATCCAGGTTACGCAGCGCATCCTCCCCGACGTTGGGGATGTCCCGTGTGATCTCCTCGGGACCGAGCTTCGTATCCCGCGCTTCCACCTCGTGCTTCTCAATATGAATGGAAGAGAACCAATCCTCACGCACCAAGCGCTCGGAGATGAGGATGGCATCCTCGTAGTTACCGCCCTCCCAGCTCATGAAGGCGCACAAGACGTTCTGCCCCAGGGCCAGCCGTCCCGCCTGGGTCGAGCTGGAATCGGCCAGGACGTCACCGGCCTCCACCCGCTGCCCCTTGACGACGATGGGATGCTCGTCGATGCAGGTAGACTGATTCGAGCGGTTGAACTTGCGCAGATGATAGGTGCGCTCGGTGCCGTCGTCCTCCAGGATGACGATCTTGTCCGAGGTCACGCTGATGACCTCGCCCGCGGCCTTGGCCGTCACGACCTGACCGGAGTCCAACGCCGCCTGCAGCTCCATCCCCGTGCCCACGCGGGGGACTTGAGGTCGCAACAGGGGGACGGCCTGGCGCTGCATGTTGGACCCCATCAGCGCTCGGTTGGCGTCGTCATGCTCCAGGAACGGGATCAGCGACGCCGAAACGGAGACGATCTGCTTGGGAGAGACGTCCATGTAATCGACGCGCTCAGGCGATTCGAAGAGGAATTTATCGCTGCGCCGCACGGAGATCCGCGGGTTGATGAACTCGCCCCGCTCGTTCAGTGGCGTGCTCGCCTGAGCGATGGAATGGCGCTCCTCCTCGTCGGCGGTAAGGTAGACGATCTCGTTGGTGGCGAACGGCCGCACCTTCACCACAGGCAGATGATCCCTGAGGGCCGCGATGCGCTCGGCCAGCGCCTCATCCACCACCGTGCCCGCCTCGGCGATCACCTCGCCGGAATCCGGATCGACGATGTCCTCCCGCAGGGTGCGGTTGACCAGTTGTTCCGGTTCGTTGGGCACCTCGCGCCGCACACGGCGGTATGGCGTCTCGATGAAGCCGAACTCGTTCACCCTAGCGTAAGTGGCCAGCGATCCGATCAGGCCGATGTTTGGCCCTTCCGGGGTCTCGATGGGGCAGATACGGCCATAGTGGCTGTGATGGACATCGCGCACGTCGAAGCCGGCGCGCTCACGGCGCAAGCCACCGGGCCCCAGCGCGCTGAGACGCCGCTTATGGGTCAACTCGGCCAGCGGGTTGGTCTGATCCATGAACTGGCTGAGCTGGGAACCGCCGAAGAACTCGCGCACGGCCGCGACGACCGGTCGGATGTTGATCAGCGACAGCGGGCTGAGCTGCTCCGGATCGCGGATGGACATACGCTCCCGCACCACGCGCTCCATGCGCAGCAGCCCGACCCGCAACTGGTTCTGGATCAGCTCACCCACCGTCTTAACGCGGCGGTTGCCCAGGTGATCGATATCGTCTCCGGTCTCCACCCCGTTGTTGATCTGGATCATGACCTCGACGACCTTGACCAGATCCTCCTTGGTCAAGGTACGCTGGGTCTGGGGCACGGACAGGCCCAGGCGCCGATTCAACTTGTAGCGCCCCACGCGGCCCAGGTCATATCGGCGGGGCGTGAAGAGAAGGTTCTGCAGGAAATTGCGCGCGTTTTCGAGAGTCGGTGGATCCCCGGGCCGCAGCCGCTTATAGAACTCGATCAGGGCCGTCTCCACGCCCTGCCGCGATGCCTCCTCACCCACGCCGGGCGTGGACGTCGGATCCCGTTCCAGGGTAGCCTCGATGTACGGGTGCTCCGGCATGTTATCCACTTCCGCGAAGAGGGCGCGGATCTCGTCATCGGTGCCATAGCCGATGGCCCGCAACAGGATCGTGACCGGGAGCTTACGCTTACGATCGACCTTGACGGAGAGGACGTCCCGCTTGGACGTCTCGAACTCCAGCCAGGCTCCCCGGGCAGGGATCAATTTGGCGAAACAGAGCTCGCGGCCGGTGGCGCGGTCCTCCTCGACGGTGAAGTACACGCCAGGGGATCGGATCAACTGGCTGACGACCACGCGCTCCGCGCCGTTATAAATGAAGGTGCCCGAGTCCGTCATGAGGGGGAAATCCCCCATGAAGACGTCCTGCTCGGTGATCTCGCCCGTCTCTTTGTTGATCAGCTTCGCCTTCACCCACAAGGGCGCGGAGTAGGTCATGTCACGATCGCGACACTCCTGCTCCGAGTATTTAGGCTCCCCAAACCAAAACTCCCCGAAATGCAGCTCCAGGTTGCGGTTGAAGCTGACGATAGGGCTGATCTCATCGAACAGCTCCCGCAACCCCTCGGTCTGGAACCAGCGGAAAGAATCCAGCTGCACCTCGATCAGACGAGGCAGATCCAACACATCCGGCAGTCGGGCATACGACTTGTACTGCGGTGTGTAACCATCACTCATCCAGTTCATCATCTTTCCACCCACTCCTTATACGCGCAAAAAAACCCACTCCGAACGAATGGGTTATCTCTGTGAACGTGGATAACGGTCATATCTGATCTTAACGTTAAAAGGGGCCCCAATGGTTTCTGTATCGTAATATGCTATTCTAGCACATGGATATTCAATAGTCAAAAAACATCGATACCTATATGAGGTCTTTCAACGATGGAGGGCGATTCCAGCAGATTTTTAACCTCTATGAATATACCAGAGAAGAGTGGCTCAAACTGTAAGCTATAGCTCATAGTCATCCATTTTTCCCTATTTTCTTCCCCTTCCCTGACCAGATTATGCTATAATGCGAGCATCGGTGGCCTTTCTAATGCGTGCTGACGCTCCTGCCGACGGTGCAGGCTACCGAAGCGCGGATCCATACCGGGAGGCGGATGAGCCCATGACGACTCCGATGCGTCGCCAGTACCTGGCCCTGAAACGACAATATCCCGACGTAATCCTCTTCTTCCGGCTGGGCGATTTCTATGAGACCTTTGACGAGGACGCCAAGATCGTCTCCGAGGTATGTGATGTGGTGCTGACCTCGCGCCCGGTGGGAAAGAATACTCGCGTCCCTCTGGCCGGCGTTCCCTACCACGCCATCGAGGGATATGTGGCCAAGCTGCTAAGGGCCGGATACAAGGTGGCCATCGCCGAGCAACAGGGGAACACAGCGGTGAACGGCCTGGTCCCCCGGGAGGTGCGCCGCGTCGTCACTCCGGGGACAATCGTGGAACCCGGGCTGCTGGACGAGCGACGCAATAACTACCTGGCCGCCATTGTCCTGGAGCCCAGACGGGCGGGGTTGGCATACTGCGACATCACCACCGGCGAGTTCGCCGTCACGCAGATCGAGGATGACGAGCCGGCCGAACGCCTCCAGGAGGAGCTGGGCCGCCTGCAACCGGCGGAGATCGTGATCGCCGAGGAGGGTCAGGCCGATCACGATCGCTCCTGGCTCCCCCCCGGCGAGGAGTCCCCCACCATCAGCCCCTACGCTGCCTGGCACTTCGACGTGGAGACCGCTCGACAGGCCCTGCTCGACCACTTTCAGGCTGGGAGCCTGGCCGGGTTCGGCTGCGAGGGCAAGCCGCTAGCCATCGCCGCCGCCGGCGTGATCGTCCAATATCTGGCCGATAACCAGCCGGACGCGCTGCGCCAGATCACGAGCCTGCGCACATACACCACGTCGGAGTTCATGGCGCTGGATGAGGCCACCCGGCGCAACTTGGAGCTGACGCAGACTATTCGCACTGGCACGACTCGCGGGTCCCTGCTGGGCATCCTGGACGTGACCCGCACGCCCATGGGCGGACGACTGCTGCGCCGCTGGCTGGGCCAGCCCCTCCTGGACATCGCCCAGATCAACGAACGCCTGGACGCTGTGGAGGCTTGCTACAAGGATCCCGTCACCCGGGCGGAGCTGCGCGACGCGCTGCGCAACCTGGGTGACCTGGAGCGATGGACGAACCGGGCCGTCCAGCGCATCGCACAGCCCAGAGACCTAGTGGGGATACGCCAGGCACTGGCCCGGCTCCCGGCCGTCCGGGATCTCCTCCAACGGCTACTTGAGACGCTGGACGCTGCGGCGCTACGCCGCATCGATCGGGCGCTGGATACCTGCGAGGACGTGCGGACGCTGTTGGAGAGCGCCATCGCCGATGAGCCACCCGCCACCACCGGCACCCTGGGCATCATCCGGCCGGGCTTCTCCCCGGAGCTGGACAGCATCCAGGCTCGCGCCCGGGAGGCCCGGGAATGGATCGCCAATCTAGAACGGACCGAGCGGGAACGCACGGGGATCAAGTCGCTGAAGGTCGGATACAACAAGGTCTTCGGCTATTACATCGAGGTGACCCACGCCAATCGGGACCTGGTGCCGCCGGAGTACATCCGCAAGCAGACGCTGACCAACGCGGAGCGATATATCACGCCAGAGCTTAAAGAGTATGAGAGCCTGATCCTGAACGCGGAGGAGCGGCTGTTGGACCTGGAGACGCAAATCTACCGACAGATCGTGGAACAGGTGGCCGCCGCGGCCGGGCGGCTGCTCTCGACCGCGCAGGCCCTGGCCGAGCTGGACGTCTACCTGGCGCTGGCCGAGGTGGCCGCCAACAACCGCTACGTCCGCCCTACCCTGAGCGAGGACACCCGGTTGGACATCGTGGGCGGCCGCCATCCCGTGGTGGAACGCATGCTTCAGGACAGCCGCTTCGTCCCCAACGACACGCACCTGTCGCCGGAGGAGCGGATCGTCATCCTGACCGGCCCCAACATGTCCGGCAAGTCCACATATTTACGTCAAGTTGCGCTCATCGTCCTGATGGCCCAGATCGGCTCCTTCGTCCCGGCGGACTCGGCCCACATCGGGATCGTGGACCGCATCTTCACCCGCATTGGCGCCCAGGACGAGATCTACGCCGGGCAATCCACGTTCATGGTGGAGATGGTGGAGACGGCCAATATCCTACACCATGCCACGCCGCGCAGCCTGCTGATCCTGGACGAGATCGGCCGGGGGACGTCCACCTACGACGGGCTGGCCATCGCCTGGGCGGTGGTGGAATATATCCACAACCACCCGGAGCTGCAGGCTCGTACCCTCTTCGCCACCCATTATCACGAGCTGACCGAGCTGGCCGAGCGGCTCCCGCACGTGGTCAATTACAACGTGGCGGTCGCGGAGGAGGGGGACGACGTGATCTTCCTGCATAAGATCGAGCGCGGCGCGGCCGACCGCTCCTATGGCGTGCACGTGGCCCGGCTAGCGGGGCTGCCCCAGGCCGTGGTGCGGCGCGCCGAGGACATCCTGGAGGACCTGGAGCGGAGCGGGGCCGCGGGGCCGCGTCGCTCCGCCGCCGCCCCGGAGGATGCGATGGTCGTGCGGCAGCTCACTCTCTTCTCGCTGTCCGATCCCATCATCGATGAGCTGAAGGCGCTGGACATCTCTACGCTGACCCCGCTGGAGGCCATCAACAAGCTCTACGAGCTGCAAAAACAGGCGCTAGAGCGAGAAGGGGAATAAAACCACCGCGGAGTCGCCGAGGGCGCAGAGGAGATGGGGAATGGTATAATATGACATAGTCAGGCTTTGGGCAATTCATCTCATGAAAACGCCAAAAGCGTGAAGAGAGATCACTTATTCAGGAAAGATATGCAACAGCGGAAGGAAGCGCTAGAGCAATTGTGCCGCCGGTTCCAGGTGGTGATCCTGTATGCCTTTGGCAGCCGAGCGCGGGAAGTCCGGGAATGGCTGGCCGGCGAGCGCTCCGATCTGCCTTCGGGGCCGTCCGATGTGGACATTGGCGTCAAGTCGGCCCCTGGGATACGCCTCTCCGTCCACGAGAAGGTGCAACTGGCACTGGAGCTGGAAGACCTGTTAGGCGTAAACCGGGTTGATCTGGTCTGCCTGGAAGATGCCGATCCCTTCCTGGCGGCTAACATCATCCGCGGGGAGCGCCTGTATGCTCAAGACGAGTACCTGGCCGATGAGTATGATCTGTACATTCTACGGCGCGCTGGGGATCTGGTCCCTCTGGAGCGCGAGCGCATGGCCTTAATTCTGGGGGAACACCATGATGACCGGGACGATCTCGAAACGGGTGGTAAGTGATCGCCTCACCTGGATTGATCGCATGATGGGCGAGATTCGATCTCTGCCGCTCGAGGATAGAGAGACGTTCTTCTCCGATCGACGTAACGTATGGACAGCAGAGTCCTGCTTGCGTCGGGCTCTGGAGGCTTTACTCGACCTGGGACGCCATATCTTAGCCAAAGGTTTCGGCGTAGGCGTAAGTGAGTACAAAGAAATCGCCACGGAGCTGGCACGACACGAGGTTCTTACATCGCGGGAGGCAGATCTCCTACGCACTCTGGCCGGGTACCGGAATCGGATGGTTCACTTTTACCACGAGGTGAGTCCAGAAGAGCTATACGAGATTTGCGCCTTCCGGTTGACCGACGTTGAGCGTCTGGCTTCAGCCTACCGAAGATGGCTCAAGGCACACCCGGAACGGCTAGACGAACAGTTGTGAGCAGAATCAGTCCCCCGGGGCCTTCGAGGCCCCGGGGGACTGATCGGGCGAGCTGCCCTGCAGGTGCGACGCACGGTTAGACGTGCGTCGCACCTTTCTTTTACTCCACGACCTCATACGCCTGGCCATCCAGGACGACAATCACCCGGGTGCCCAGGGCGAAGTACGGCGCCAGCTCTGGCTTCTCTGCCAGCAGGGCGAAGTAGGCCTCGCTGCCGAAGACCACCTGTTTTGGCTCCATCGTCTTCGGATCGAATGCGGTATCCACCCACACGCCGTCCCGGAGGATGAACGTCTTGCCGTTCACAACACGCACGGCATCTCCCGTCTCCACCGCCCGCTCGGCCGACTTGAGCCCCTGGCGCATCACACTGTCCTCCACCGCCTCCTCGCCGGCGGCGGGCGCCTGAGCAGCGCTCATCACCATGCCGGCCGGGGCCGGCGTCGGCGTCGCCGCCACCGAGGGCAACTCCTGTGGCGCGGGCAACACGATCTCCGGGGTGGGAGCTGGAATCCCAAATCGGGGCAGGAAACGCCAGAACCATGGTCGCGGCGGCCGCGTAGGTCGCGGCATCGGTACCGGCGGCCGGATCGGCCGAGGCGCCCGCGTGACTCCCGGCTCCTCGACCAGAAACGAGGTATATGGGGTAATGATACCATACCGCTTGCTGAGGTCGATCACCTCGTCCACCAGCTCCCGATCGACGCCGTGCAGCCGGATCTGCGACAGCAGATAGCCCACCTTGCGCGTGGCCCACAGCCGGGCGATGAACGGCTCGCCACCCTCCGCACGAAACTCGATGGCCTCGTACGTGTACGTCACCGGCTGGCTGTTCACCAGCCCGGTCAGTTGTATATCGATGGTCCCGCCCTCGCGATAGCGCCCCGTCACCACAAGCTGGCTGCCGGCGAAGAGATCAGGCAGCGGATAGGGATAGATCTCCTCGACGTGCAGATCGCCGAAGTCCAGCTTCACGTCCGTGAGCACAGGCTCACTCACCTTGGCATAGAAGCCGGACACCACCTCGTCAATACGCTGGCCGGGCCGCACATAGGCGCTGGTACCGCGATGCTCCTCGGCCAGCCGGTCGAGCAGGATGGTGTTCACATCGAGGCCGACGCCGAAGGTGAACAACCGCACGCGCTTCCCGGCCGCCTGCGCCACGTTGGCGACGATGCGCTCCTCATCGATCACCCCCTCCGTGGGCAGTCCATCGGTCAGGAAGATCACGATGGCGGGACGCCCCTCCTCAGGGTGTAGCGAGGCCAGCGCCTCCAAGAGCGCCCGGTTGATGTCCGTCCCACCGACCGCTCGCAGGGACCGCACCCAATCCTTGGCCTTCGGCGCCTCGGAGGCGGGACGCAGATCACGGGCGTACATGCGCACGCCGGTGCTGAACGCCACAACGTTGAAGCGATCGTCCGGCTGGAGCTGTTCGAGGATATAAACCAGAGCATCCTGAGCCTGGCGGATCTTCTCCCCCTTCATGCTGCCGGACACGTCCAGCACCAGGATCACGTCCTTGGCCACGATCGCGTCCTCGGGCGGCTCGATGGGCGGCGCGGCCAACAGCAGGAAGAAGCCATCCTCGCCTTTCGGACGATAGGAGAGCACGCTGATGTCGATCGCCCGCTCGGCGGTGGAGAAGTACAGGTCGAAGTCCCGTTCTGCCCGCACGTTCGACGCCTCATACCCAACGCGAGCGCGATGATCACCATCCCGTATCACGGCCACATCGTGGCTAGGCGAGTAGATGGCCTTGAGCGGCTCGGTGGTACGTATGGACACGCTAACGCTGAGCTGCCCCACTGGCTTGGGCGCCAAGCGATCCGTCCGCAGCGGGTACTGATAGTGCACCAACGTGCCATCGCGGGGCAACACCTGGCTGTAGCTGAGCTCGATCTTGCGCCGGCCGCCCGGTGGGATGGGAAAGATGCTGGCCTGGAACAGCGCCCGGCCGACGTATTCCAACAGGGCGGGGTCCCGGCGGCGACGCACGATGGACTCGTAGATGGCCCGCGCCTCCTCACGGGTGAGGAGGCGCCCCTCCAGCCGCTTGCCGTCCACCCACATGGCGAAGTCGGATACGGCAGCATCGGCGGGAAGCGGGAAGAGATACGTCCCCTCGACGGGGTAAGGCGCCTCGTTCACGAACACCTGCTCCACACGCGTCGTAGCGATCTGGTCCTCGATCTCCACAGTCACGCGGTGGCTGGCGATGCGGATGGGGCCGCCTAAGATCAGGCGCACGCCAGGCGGCTCCGGCTCGGGGATGATCCCCTGGGCGAAGGCAGGGGACACGTTCATCAGCAGGAAAAGAATAGGCAATATCCATCGCAGCAAAAGACGCATGGGACCACCTCCAAGACTCAATCACATCGAGTACTCTTGTCCCTGAGACGATGTCCCACGCGCCTTTGTTCCAGACATGCTAACCGCAAAGGGCGCCAAGAACGCAAAGGCTATCAAATTGTCCTCCTTTGCGATCTTGGCGCCTTTTGCGGTTTTCTCAATTCACTCCCAGCGCGTAGTTCAAAGCCGCCTCCGCGTGGATGGCCGTCGTATCAAAGAGAGGGATATTCACGTCGGTCTCGCTGACCAGGAGCGGGATCTCCGTACACCCCAGGATCACCCCCTCGGCGCCGCGATCGGCCAGGCGGCGGATGATCTCCACGTACCGGGCACGCGATTCGTCCCGAAACACGCCCGCCGTCAGCTCATGATAGATCACATCGTGAACATACCGTCGGTCCTCCGCGTCCGGTACTAGGACAGTGATCCCCTTCTCGGCCAGCTTATCCCGGTAGAATGGGTCCTCCATGGTGAACGCGGTGCCGAGAAGCCCTACCGTCCGCATCCCCCGCTCCTGGATAGCATCGGCCAGAGCGTCCAGCAGGCTTAACATGGGGATGGACACGGCTGCCTGCACCTCGTCGAACACCTTATGCATGGTGTTGGTGGCGATAAGGGCGAAATCGGCCCCGGCCGCCTCCAACCGACGCGCCGCTTCGCTCAACCCTCGGGCGACGAGATCCCACCGGCCCTGCTCCGGCCAATTGACGTAAGGCTGGAAGCTCACGCTGTAGATGATGATCTCCGGATATCCGTAGTTGCCGAAGCGCTCCGTGTATCTGCGGGTGATGTACTCGTAATAAGCTATTGTGGATTCCGGGCTCATCCCGCCCAGGATACCGATCCTCTTGTACATGACCTGCCCTGCGTCTCTACGTCCTGCCACCTGCATCCTATATCCTGCATCTTGCATCTTGCATCCCGCCCCCTACTCCGGCTCCAGATTATACGTCAGGCTGGTGATCACCCAGCGGCCGTCACGGCGGGCAAAGGTCCATCGGTCCCCGGCCGCGGCCACCTCGGAGCCGATCTGCGTCGTCGTGGTCACCACAGCCGTATCGCCGCTGATCTTTATGTCAACCAACGGATGTGCCACCATTTGGGGCGCACCCGGGAAGACCACGACGACGTAGCGCTCGCGGATGGCATCCCAGCCCTGCCAGCGGGCATCGTCATCCGGATTATCCGGGGTGTGTTTGGCATCGATCACCACGCCATCCTTCGCCCAAATCTCTTCCAGTCGGTCGATATCCTGTGCCACTACCGCCTCAGCCTCCGCGTTCAGTAACTGGAGGATCGCTTCCTCATCGCTACTCGGCACAGGGGTCGGCGTGCGCGGGATCGGCGTTGGCGTGGGAGAACGCGCAGGCGCCTCGGATCGAGAACACGCCACTAAGAGCATGATCAGCAAGAAGAGGAACCAACCCTTACGCACGGGACACCTCCTCGCGGGTCGGCTCGATGATAACATGGCCGACAGGCATGTCAAATCCCCATCACACTAGGCGGTTTCCTCATTTTGTGTTTGACATTCCACACGACTTTGAGTATAATCGCAAGCGAAAGCGGGTGTAGTTCAGCGGTAGAACGTCAGCTTCCCAAGCTGAATGTCGCCGGTTCGAATCCGGTCACCCGCTCCTAAGTTGGCAGTCTATTTGACCGTTAACGTGCAAGAGAGGTGGGGCGGTGCCGTCGCCCCACCTCTCGCTTTTTCGCTTACCCCTTCGTCTTGCCCTGATCTCCTCTAGCTCCTCCGGATCCTCGTCCACCCAGCACTCGACCAGCTCGCGAATAACTTCCGCCAGCGTCCGCCGCTGCAAGGCAACCTTGACACGGGCCTTGAGGTCCGGGGCAATGCGGACGTTCAGCACATACCAGCTGCCAGCGATCAACGCAGGAAGTTAAAGCTCTGGGCCAGGTCGTCAGCTTCAGCGGCCTGAATATCTCCAGGAGGTATTCTCCTCATCGGAACCGATCGTCTGACCTCTTGCTCCGCACCTTCCCCTTCGCCCGTTCAAGCCAACCTATACGCTCTACCAGGGGCTGGTCAAACTCGGGCACATAAGGCTTGATATCCAGCAGCGGCGTCCCATCCAGAATGTCCACATTCTCGATATACAAAACGTTGCCCTCAATGCGTATTAACTTCACGACAGATAGCCCGATCGGATTGGGACGTTTCGGCGCTCGCGTGGCGAAAACCCCATGGGGCTCTGAATCCATGAAAGGGATGACAGTGAGCTTGACCTCCTGAACTCGGTGGAAGTGGTAGAGCAGAATGACATGCGAGAAGCCTTCTAGGTCCTTCAGGCCTTCAACGAACTCGGGCAAGACCTCAACGGTGCCTTGAACGTTAGCCGCCCCCGTGGGCTGAATGGGCATCCCTGCGATGTCTTTGAAAGGGCTGTGAATTACGCCAATGGGCCGGTACTTTATCTCCATAGGGACAGAGCACCTATTCCTCGGGAACCTCATATTTGCGCGAACCTTACATCAAAACCATTATGATAGTCCGCCGATAAGTTGTCAAGACGACGAGAAAACTACGCTCCCGCATCCGTTGAGGCCGCACTTAAGCTAACTTAGTCCACGCGGAACAAAAGCGAACCCATCAGGACCACTATCCCCATAAAAACGAAGGCATAGGTCAACGAGAAGTCGCCGATACGGCCAATTAGCAACCCCATGAGAGCCACGTAGATCCCCGAGAACATGCTAATCAAAGATAAGACCGTGGCTCTGTTCCTGCTCTCGATGTGCTTGTTCAAGTGGCCAGAGAAGATGGGATCTTTCAGGGTCATGGAGCCATACAGAACACAGAAGACCAACACCAGCAACGTAGGAGGCAAAGCCATCGCCATCGCCAGGTAAAGAACACCGGGCAGACTGGTGACCAGTAGCAAACTGCCTTTCGTGCCCAAGCGCGCCTCCAGCCAGTAAGCATAGCGCGCACCTAAAATGCTGATGCCAGAAGCCAGTGCCAGCGCCCAGCCAAGCCAAACAGATGGCACACCAGCGTCGACAAACCGAGGCTGGTACAGGTTTAGCAGGTAATCGCTGAAGGGAATCGTAGCCAACGCCAGCACCACCAGGCGGCGAAAAGGCCTATTGCTCCGCAACGTTCTGATCCCATCCACCAACAGCTTGAGTGAGCTCTCGCCATCTCCCTGCTCAAGTTCGATTTGCGGCTCCCCAAGCGTGAAACTGATCAGCCAGCCAACGGCGACTGCACAGGCGGTGATGGCGATGGCCAGGACAAACCGCTCTTGCGTGAGATTGATAACCAACAAACCGCCAGCCGCAAAGGCAAGCAGATTTGCTAACCGCTGGGCTGAATTGATGAAACCCATCGCTTTACTCATCTCATTCTCGTGCCCTATCGTCTTCAGCGAGTCGTAAACCAGGGCCTCGACACAGCCTGAGGAGAAAGCGAAGCCAAGTCCGCCTATCACCGCTGCCAGAGCAAAAGGCCAATAGCCATCGGCGAAGATGTAGACCACTTCACCCAGCACTTGGAGCGCCAGGGCAATGTTGATGGAGCGTTTGGAGCCGATCGGCCATGATACCGGTCGGGACCTCGGCCACAAACATCGTGCCAACGATGATGCCCCAGAGCGAGTTGATTTGAACATAGTTCAAACCTTTGCTCTGCAGGTACAAGGTGCTAACCGGTATGTAGAAGTACAGAGTGGCAAAGAAGTAGGTAATCGCCAGCTTGGTTACGTTGCCCCAACCAAAGGGGAATAACCCGTCAGACAGGGCCAGAGATCTTCGCTCACGGCTTTGGCCTTCTTCTTTTACAGACACGGAGTTAAACAAAGCCCACACAATTGACGATGGAGTTGTTCATGGAGTCTCGACCTGGATAGGTCAAACCAGGCAAGTGCAGCTCCGACAAGCAGGGCAACCGCCAGAAACAACGGCTTCAGTTAATCCAGCCAATCGTGATATGGCAGTAACTCCTTTAACCTGACAACTTTGTTCTTTCCTATGATCACTTCCGTATTCAAGTTGTCCTCATGCATTTGGCGGATGAACTCTCTGCATCTCCCACAAGGAGGAATGATGGAACCATCTTCCCAAACGGCGACAATCTTCTTAATTCGATGCTCCCCGGCCGTTACCATAGCTGCAATAGCGCTATGCTCTGCACAAAATCCCATACCTGATGCAGTATCAATAGAAACGCCAAGGTAGACATTACCGTTTTCTGTTAGTAAAGCACATCCAACATCGCCAACAAGGAAACCACCTTTGATCTTCCGTGGGTGAATGACAGACTTGGCCTTTTCGACCAGTTCCTCGTCAGATATTTCCGCCATAGGACCGATCCTCCCTTAATTCCGTGGAGACGAGCTTGGCGAAGCTCATGCTATTGATGACAGGCGTTGTTCATAGGCTATCATGTCCGGATAGTCCAGTACCGCGTAGGCGCAGCTCGAGCGGGCAAGGCGGCCACTAAACAGAGAACAGATCAAATGTACCTACTCCAGCGGATAGCGTCCATACTCCCGCACGGCCTCATACAGCGCCAGCAGGTTCTCGACCGGCACCCGGGCCTGTACGTTATGGATCGTGTTGAAGACGAAGCCGCCGCCCCGGCCGAAGATGCGAATGCGCTCGCGGACCTGCTCCCGCACCTCCTCCGGCGTGCCGAAGGGAAGCGTGCGCTGGGTGTCCACGCCGCCGCCCCAAAAGACGATGCGATCTCCAAAGCGTGCCTTCAACTCACGCGGATCCATCTCTGCGGCCGAGGTTTGAACGGGGTTCAGGATGTCAAAGCCGGCCTCGATGAAGTCAGGGATCAGCGCCATCACCGATCCACACGTGTGGATGAACGTCTTCCACGGCGTATGCTGATGCACCCAGTCGTTGACTTGCTTATGGAAGGGCATGTACAACTCACGGTACGTCTCCCGTGAGATGAATGGCCCCGTCTGCATCCCGAAGTCCGTCCCGGTGACGAAGAGCACCGAGACCCGGTCGCCCACGACCTGATACAACTTTTCCAGGTTCGCGAGGGCGATCTCACACTGCCGCTCGAACACCCGGTAGACGTAATCCCGCCGCGTCACCGTGCTGATATACCACTCCTCCACATCACGGATCCCCTTGGGGTACTTCAGCCAGGGCGCGGGCACCAGCGCGATGTCACCGAAGCCGGTGCCGCCGAAGTTAGCGAAGATCGCCTTATCCGTCTCCGTGTAGAGCCGCTCGGCCTCACGCTGGAAGTAGGCTAGGTCCTCGTCGGAGATGGGGCCGAACTCCTCCAGGTTGTCCTCGGGATTCAGGTTCTCCTCGTCGATGGGCGGCTGGCGGATGATGGTGTCGAAATAAAACCCGCCCTTGGGCATGCGACCGCTGGGCGGCGCCGATTTATCTCCCTCGGGATACATCAGGATATCGCCATTGGGCTCCGGCTCCGTGTTAAACCCTTCAGGCACCAGCACCGGTGTGCCGTCGAAGAGCGTCCAGGGCTTCCAGCCCTCTTTCTTAAACCCGAACAGCGTCTTGAGTGATTCCAGTGGAACCACATCTACGCCCAATGCGTCCATCAGATCGGGCTTGATCTCGCCCAACATCTGGTAAGGCTCGATCACCTTGACCGGCGTGCCCGGTGGATCCAGCCTCAATGCCTGGCGCAGCTTGTAGACGGAGCTGACATGCATCCCGGTGACCGCGCTGCCGCCCAGATCTAGGGGCACGCGGTCGGGCTCTTTATGGTCCAGAGCCAGCGCGACACGCTCTCTAGAAGTCAGCATGAGACACCTCCCGCGCATCTGAGATCCACTGCGCCCCCATTGTAGCAGCGCGCCGCGCCCCCGTCAACGGGAGGATCATGTCACACCGCGAAGACGCGGAGAACGCAGACGAGGAGAAATGTGAGCGAAGCTCAGTGTCCTCAACATCTCCGCGGTGAGAAACAGTAGGAGGCGCACGGCTGTGCGCCCCTCAAGTTTGGCCTTTCGGGTAGCGGAAGGCAATGCCTTCCGCCACCCATACCTATAGATCTTCGCTTAGATAAAGCAACATATGAATCCCGGCCTTCAGGAAACGACGAGGCTCTGTAGGGGCGACCTGCAGGTCGCCCCTACGAAATTCGCACATGAGATGAGGTCATCCGATGTCTACATCGCTTCTAGAAGCTTATTCGAAACGAATGACAAGGCCGCATGTTTCTTTCACCATGCGAAGATCAATAAGATCAATAAGAGGTAGGTGATGCCGCACAATAAAGGGGAAAAACCCAAGTCCAGAGGCGCAGGCTGTGCGTCCGTAACCTTTAGCGGAAGAAGCCCTCAGAATTGGTCGATCACGTCGATTTCTGGTACACTGGAAATATGATGACGAAAGATCTCCTCTCACGAAGCAAGCTCTTCGTCCTGTCCATTGTGGTGGCCCTCGCGCTCTTGTTGGCCGGGTGCACCCTCATCGAGGCCATGCGGCCGCTCTTGAGCGACGTCTCCGTCGAGCCAGACGTCATCTCGCCTAACGCCGATGGCTACGATGACGTCACTTTGATCCGCTATCGACTGGGGCGCAACGCCAAGGTATCCATCTACTTCACCGACGCCTCCGGGCGGCGCCACTACTTCCGCAAGGAGCGTAGCCGCTCCCCCGGCGAATACAGCGTGTATTGGGGCGGCGTGATCGACGGCGAGGAGACGATCCTGGAGAACGAGTATACCCGGCAGATCGTGCGCAGCCGCGTCCTGCCCGATGGCGTGTACACGTGGACCATCGAGGCCACCGACGAGGCCGGCCATACCGCCGCGGTCACGGGCACCATCACCATCCAGGACGCGGATACTGAGCTGCCCGAGTTGCGCAAGTTCACCGTGGTTCCCCCCGTGTTTACCCCTAACCAGGATGGCATCGACGATCGGGTGGGCATCAGTTATTTTCTCAACAAGGACGTGGCTGAGGTCAACGTCTATCTCATCTCACCGGACGACCCCGATCTGCGCGTCCCGCTGGGGGAGACCGCGGGGACGGCCAAGCCGGGTGAGCGCGGGCCCCACTACTATGATTACGACGGCGGCGTGGACCTGGGGGCGGATCCTCCACCCGATGGCACGTACATCGTCGTGGCGGAGGCCCGCGATGCCGTGGGGAACTATGTCGTGGTCACCAGCACGCTGACCATCGTGGAGGGCGGCAAGCCGCGCGCCCTCATCCCCAACGCCGAGATCGACTGGCAAGGCGCGGTGGGCACCGAGCTATGGGTCCCCCTGGGCGGCCGCATCGTCTTCACAACGGTGGTGGAGAATTACGGAAAGGTGCCCATCCGCACGTCCGGCCCATGGCCGGGCACCGTCTACCGCAGCGACGAGAACTTCAACACGCTGGCCGTGAAGATGGGCGACGATAGCTTTTATGAACAGGCGGGCGTCTGGCGATTCGGCATCCGCTTCGACGTGTCCGAGACGGACTTTCCTTATCGATGGGCCATCGGCCGGCCGCAGGATCTGGAGCGACGCATCATCAACGGCCGCGAGCAGTGGTATCTGATGCCGGGGAAGCGCGGCCTGGTCTACGGTGCCATCGAGTTGGTGAAGCCGCCGCCGCGCAACGACATCTTCGCGTGGGGGGCGCTCATCCACGAGTGGGTGGGGATCAACCCCGAGAACAACTACATCGACCGGGTGTTGATCCACGTGGGGGTGCCATGAGAGAGGCCGCGCCGGCGCCGATCCGACACATCGGCATCGTCGTGGTCAGCTACAACGTGCGCGAGTTGCTGGCCCGCTGCCTGGCATCCGTGGAAGCTGAGCTGGCGCGCACGCCCGAGGTAGAAGCCCAGACTTGGGTCGTGGACAACGCCTCGGCTGATGACTCGGCTGGGATGGTGCGCAGGCAGTTTCCCTGGGCGCATCTCATCGCCAGTCCCGAGAACCTGGGGTTCGCCCGGGCCAACAACCTGGCGCTGCGGGAGATGGGACTACCCGATGGGGATGATGCCCCCGACGCGATCCTGCTCCTGAACCCGGACGCGGAGCTGCTGTCGGGAGCGCTATCCGCTCTGATCGAATGTCTGGAAGCTCACCCTCACGCGGCCGTGGTCGGCGCGCGGCTCCAATACGGCGATGGACGGTTCCAGCATAGCGCCTTCCGCTTCCCCTCGCTGGCCCAGGTGTTCCTGGACTTCTTCCCCATCAACTGGCGGCTGACGGAATCCCGCATCAACGGACGCTACCCGAGCGCGCTCTACGAGGGCGGCCGCCCATTTCCTGTGGACTTCGTGCTGGGCGCGACCATGTTCGTCCGCGCCGCGGCCATCCGCGAGGCGGGGCTGTTGGACGAGGGATACTTCATGTACGCGGAGGAGATGGACTGGTGCCGGCGGTTCCACGAGGCCGGATGGTCTGTCTACTGCGCGCCGGCCGCGCGAGCGATCCACCATGAGGGGCAGAGCGCCCGTCAGTTTCGGGATCGCATGTACGTCGCGCTGTGGCGTAGTCGTTATCGCTTTTTCCGGCGATATTATCCGGCCGCGTGGCGGACCGCGGCCCGGGCGATCGTGCGATTAGGGCTATGGGCGGAGGCCAGGCGGGCGCGGCGGGCGATGGCCCGCGGTGAGATCACCCGGGAGGAGCTGGAGCGCCGGCTGGCCGCATATCGAGAGGTGGCACGGCTATGAGCGCACCCACACTGGCCGCGGTCGTGCTCACGCTGAACGAGGAGGACAATATCCGAGAGTGCCTGGAGAGCCTGGCCTGGGCGCCCCGCCGCGTCGTCTTCGACTCGGACAGCCGGGATGCCACCGTCGCGTTGGCGCGGGAGATGGGCGCAGAAGTGCTAACCCGCCCCTTCGACAACTACGCGGCGCAGCGCAACGCGGCGCTGGAGCAGGTAGAGGCGGACTGGATCTTCTTCGTGGACGCCGATGAACGGGCCACCCCGGATCTGGCCGAGGAGGTGCAACGCGTCATCCTCTCCCCCGCGTACGCGGGGTGGTGGGTCCCGCGCGAGAACTACATCGTCGGCCGCCGCGTGCGGGGGGCGGGTTGGTGGCCCGATTACCAACTGCGGCTGCTACGGCGGGGAAAGGCTCGATATGACCCGGCGCGTCCCGTCCATGAGGTGGTGATCCTGGATGGCCAAGCTGGTCACTTGAAGCATCCACTGATCCATTACAATTATCGCTCCTGGGATCAGTTTCACGCCAAGCAGCGCCGATACGCCATATACGAGGCAGAAGCCCTGTTGAGGCGAGGCATACGCCCCAGGCCGCATAACTTCATCTTGCAGCCATGGCGGGAGTTTCGCCGTCGATTTTTCACACTGCGCGGGTATCAGGATGGGTGGTGGGGCCTTCGACTATCGTTCTGGCTGGCGTATTACTACGGCTTTCGCCCTTATGTAGAGCTACGACGCCTTCTTCGGGACGTGGGATAAGGAGATCAACGGGTCACGCCGATCTGTTCGAGGATGTAGTCGAACCCGGCGTCCAGCAGCGACGCCAGCTCGTCCGCGCAGCGGCGATAAGCCTCGATCTCCTGACCGTAGGGGTCCTTCACGTCATGATGCTGACCGGCCACCTCGCTGAGCAGGAAGACCTTGTGGAGCTGTTCGGGGGCGAGGTAGAATATGGAACGGCGATGCGCTTCCTCCATCACTAGGATGATGTCCGCCTGTTGGATATCCTTAAGATTAAGCCCCTGCGCCTGATGTTGCGAGATGTCGATCCCACGCTCAGCCATGACCCGGACGGCCTTCTCACTGGCCGGCTGCCCGAGGAGGGGGTAGATCCCGGCCGAGCGCACCTGGACCTGGCCGTCCAGGCCGGTCTCGGCCAGCCGTTGCCGCATGAGGCCGGCGGCCATCGGCGAGCGACATAGGTTGCCGGTACACACGAAAAGGATCGTCTTCACGGCGACTCCCCACGTTCAGCGTAGATTCGCGGCGGATTATAGCACGTTCTACACCCACGGCCAACCCCGGTAGGGGCGAGGCGGTGCCTTGCCTCCCTATACCGTGCATGCCAATTACGAACGAATCGCTCAAATTGGAGCGCAGCGGCGCTGCGCCCCTACCCTATTCTCTGGGCATGGCGAAGGCGATGTATGTGTATGTTGCATATGCCGATACAGGCGTTCCCTTGCGCTATTGTTTAGGGGCGCACGGCCGTGCGCCCTTACTACGCTCCGCGGTGAGATTACGGGCCAAGAGATTTGACGAACCCGAAACAAGATGGTATATTGGTTTACGAAACGTCGAAAGTACCCTCCGGCCCGGGCAAGGTAGCAGGGCTGGAGGGTTTCTTTCTGTTCCACCGACAGGAGCATCATGCGCTTCGCCATTGACGCTAGGCTGGTCTATTACACACAGGCAGGCATCGGTCAGTATACGATCCGCCTCATTCGGGCGTTGGCTGCTCTGAACCAGGAGGATCAGTTCCTCATCCTCCAAAGTCGGAAGCATCCCGACCCCATCGTCAGACAGCACAACTTCCGGCGCATCGGCCTGTGGACGCCCTCCCATAACCGCTTCGAGCAGTTCTTCCTCCCCCTGGAGCTCCTGCGCGTGGACGCCGATGTCCTGCACAGCCCGGATTTCATCCCGCCCCTCTATTGCCGGCGGTTCCGCTTCGTGATCACCATCCACGACCTGCACTTCCTGATCTATCCAAAGTTCCTGACCGAGGAGAGCGCGCGCTACTATGGGCAGATCGATCGGGCGGTCCAACATGCCCACCACATCATCGTGCCCTCCGAGGCCACCAAACAGGATACCATCAACCTCCTGGGCGTGCCTGAATCGAAGATCACCGTGATCTCGGAGGCGGCCAACCCGCTGTTCCGCCCGATCCCGCGACGGGAGGCGCTGGCCAAGGTCCAGGCCCGTTTCCCTGGGCTGCCCAGCGATTTCATCCTCTTCGTGGGCACCCTGGAGCCGCGCAAGAACCTGCCCACGCTACTGCGAGCCTATCAGCACCTGCGCGAGGCGTACCGACTCGACGCGGAGCTGGTCTTCGTCGGGCGGCGGGGATGGCTGGTCGATGACCTGTTCCATCAGATCGATGAGATGGGGCTGCGCGATTATTGCCACTTCCTGGGCCGGGTGGCGGATGAGGACCTCCTGTATCTGCTCAACGCGGCCCGGTGTCTCACCCTGCCGGCCCATTACGAGGGATTCGGGCTTCCTCCGCTGGAAGCCATGGCCTGCGGGACCCCGGTGGTCGTCTCCAACGTCGCCAGCCTACCAGAGGTGGTAGGTGACGCCGGGCTGTTGGTCGATCCCAACAACTGGGAAGAGCTGGCCGTCGCGTTGTGGCGCGTGCTCACCGACGAACAACTGGCAAATGAGCTGCGACAGAAAGGGTTGCAGCGGGCATCGCTCTTCTCGTGGGAGCGCGCCGCCCAGGAGACCCTGGCCGTCTACAGGCAGGTAGCAGCACAACCGGTCACTCAGAGTAAGGCTTATCGCGTGCAAGCGTGAAGATGCCCAGGACAAAGCAGGTCCTCTTGTTGACCCCTCAGCTTCCTTATCCCCCTCAACAAGGGACCGCTCTTCGAAACTTCAATCTGCTGGCACGGCTGGCCCGACGCCATACGATCGATCTAGTCACCTTCCTCCAGCCAGGAGATGAGCTGACACCGGACTCCCCCCTACACGACCTGTGTCGCACCATCATCACCGCGCCGACGCCCGAGCGCACCCTCGGCCAGCGGCTACGCACCACCCTCACCTCATGGCTGCCCGACATGGCATGGCGCCTGGAGTCGCCGGAGATGTGGCGGCGCCTACGCGATCTGACCCGGGATCGCGCCTATGAGATTGTACAAATCGAGGGGATCGAGATGGCCGCCTATGGGCTCGCCGTCGCGGGCGTGCACCTGACCCCAGGATCGACGATCATCACGCCCCAGGAACCGCCCCCTCGCGTCGTGTTCGACGATCACAACGCCGAGTATGTGCTGCAACAGCGCGCCTTTCAGACGGACATCCGGCGCCCCCGACGATGGATCGGGGCCATGTACTCCCTGATCCAGTGGCGCAAGCTGCGCCGTTACGAGCGGATCATCTGCCAGCACGCCGACGCGGTGATCGCCGTGTCCGAGGTCGATGCCGCCGCGCTGAGGCGGCTGTCGCCCGAGTTGCGCCCGACCGTGATCCCCAATGGGGTGGACGTGGAGGCGTATCACCCGGATCGCGTGCGCGCGCTCGACCTGGGCCCGGCCGCGCTGGTCTTCACTGGGAAGATGGACTTCCGCCCTAACGTGGACGCGGTACGGTGGTTCGTGCCCGTCCTGGATCGCGTGCGAGAGGCCGTACCGGAAGCCCGATTCTACATCGTCGGCCAGAAGCCCCATCCCAGCCTGAGACGCCTGGCCGCCCATCCGGCCGTGAAGATCACCGGCAGGGTGCCGGACACGCGGCCATATATCGCCGGCGCCACGGTATACGTGATCCCGCTGCGGGTCGGGGGAGGCACCCGCTTGAAGGTGCTCGAGGCGATGGCGCTGGGCAAGGCGATCGTCTCCACCCGGCTGGGCGTCGAGGGTTTCGAAGTGGCCGATGGGAGGGAGCTGCGTCTGGCGGACACGCCGGAGGCCTTCGCGGAGAGGGTTGTTGAGCTGCTACACGATGAGGGACAGCGCGCTCGATTAGGAAAGGCCGCCCGCACCTTCGTGGAAAGTCGCTACGATTGGGATCGCATCGTACCGATGATGGAGCGGATGTATGAGCCTGGAGAGGATCATTCCCCCTGAAGAGAAAGAACGCCTGGCACGCCAGCACCTGGCCGCGCGCGCCTCGCGCCCGGAACGCACGACAAAGGAGCGCGTGCGCCTACGTGTCCTGCGCATCTTGGGGGCGATCTTGTCTCTCCGCCCCAGGAGCCCTTCCCTGCATGCAGAGTGCCGGATCCTGGTCATCCGTCCTGATCACATCGGGGATGTCCTGTTCATCACGCCCGCTCTGGCTAGGTTACGCGAACGATACCCCAGCGCCCACATCACGGCCATGGTCGGCCCCTGGGCCCGCCCCATCCTGGCCTTCAACCCCGACATCGACGCTCTATGGACTTGCCCATTCCCGGGGTTCACCCGCCAATCCAAAAAATCTCCCTGGCAGCCTTATTGCCTTCTCCGCCGATACGCGGCCCTTCTACGGGCCAGCAACTTCGACGCCGCCATCATCCTCCGGGACGACCACTGGTGGGGCGCCCTGCTGGCGGCATGGGCCAGCATCCCCTTCCGGATAGGATACGACGTCCCTGAGGTCCGCCCCTTCCTGACGAAGATCCGAGCCGAGAGCTCCCAGGCTCATGAGGTGGTCCGCAACCTGCATCTCATCGATCCCGACCTCCACCCGATCACACCGGATACGTGGCCCCTGCGCTTCACCCCTACGGCGACCGACTCGATCTGGGCGGACGACCTGCTGCGCTCCATTGACGCCACCTCGTCCCCTCTGGTTGTCATTCACCCCGGCTCAGGCGCGCCGGTCAAAGCCTGGCGGGTGAGCGCCTGGGCTCGCGTGGCCGACGCGCTGATCGACCGACATCAGGTCCGCATCCTCATCACCGGGGGGAAACACGAGCAGGATCTGGCCCAGGCCGTGGCCGACGCGATGAAGGGGCCGTCCGTCGTGCTGGCCGGGCAGACGACCCTGGGACAGTTAGCCGCGTTGATGGGGCGATGTGCGCTGGCGTTGGGCCCGGACAGCGGCCCCCTACATCTGGCCGTCGCCATGGGCACCCCAACGGTCCATCTCTTCGGCCCGGCCGATCCCCGCCGCTTCGGCCCATGGGGCGATCCTCAATGCCACCGCGTGATCACCTCCGACTGGGCATGCGCGCCGTGCGGGCGGCTGGATCACTCTGAAGATGAGCTTCCCCTACATGGCTGCGTCCGCGATATCCCTGAAGAGGCCGTGTTGGAGACAGCCTCGGAGCTTCTCGCGAGCTGAGGGCGTCGCCTCCTTCTCTTTCCCCTTGAGACCTGCGTCGTTTTTCGCCTTCGTTCATAACTTATTGGACTTTGGACAATTTACCTTAATCTAACCGCAAAGGGCGCGAAGGACGCAAAGGCAATCTAGAAAAGTTCTTCTAACGTTAAAGCGTTCTTTGCGGTTCCCATTCCTTAAAAATATGGCGTAGGGGCGATCGGCCGGTCGCCCCTACGAGAGGATTGTGTAGCCTGTTTCAATAGGACGCAACGGTGTTACCCCCTTACCGCCCTCCCACGGTGACCACCACTTTGGCGTTTACCTTGACTCGCGCTACAATACATAAAGAAGGGCTTATCTCCGGAAGATGCGCCGATGGTCATACCTCGACGCGTCGGTCCGCTACCCTGGCGCACACCTCACGGATGAGCCCGGAAGGAATAAGCCGGACCTAGGAGTTATTCGACCGATATGGCCTCGACTCCCATGCTCGTCCTCCTGGAGGAGGACCGTCACTGGTGGTTTGCCAGCCGCACTCGGGCGCTGTTAGGGCTGCTGGATCTCTATGTCGGCCCTGGGGACGATCGTAAGGTGTTGGACGTAGGGGCGGGCGCGGGGAACATGATGCACCACCTGGCCCACTACGGGCGGGTGATAGGCGTGGATAACAATCCCCGGCCGATCGCGGTCGCTCGCGAGCGTGGCTACGAGGTGTACCTCGGCGACGCTCAGGGTCTGCCCTTCGAGGACGGCGAGTTCGATCTGGTTGCCCTGCTGGATACGGTGGAACATTGCCCCGACGATCGAGCCGTCCTTCAAGAGTGCTTTCGGGTCACCCGGCCGGGTGGGCATCTCGTGGTGACGGTGCCGGCCTTCATGTGGCTGTGGAGTTACAATGATGTGCTCAATAAGCACCAACGCCGCTACACCGCGGGAGAGCTGCGATCGCGCCTGGAGGAGGCGGGCTTTACGATCCGATATATCAGCTATAACAACTTTCTGATCTTCCCCCTGGCGGCTCTCATGATCCTGGCCCGCCGCTGGCTGGGCCGCCAGCCGGATCTGACATCGCCGCACTTCAGCGACGACGCGTACCAGGTGGAGATGGAACCCGTCGCCCCGTGGCTGAACGCTCTCCTCTCGGGCGTCGGCCGGATCGAGGCAGCTCTCCTGCGGAGGACGCCCCTGCCGATCGGGACGTCGATCATCGCGCTGGCCCAACGGCCAACGCATCCCGACGGTCAGGACCATTTGATCTCACCGCGGAGCCGCAGAGAGCGCGGAGGGGAAAAAGATTAAGAGCAAATCTCTGCATCCTCGGCGTCTCTGCGGTAAAAACCGAGGTATGTATAGATGCACTCTTGGGAGGTGGGATGATGTGCGCGGAAGAGGTCAGGAACGAGGCGGAGTTCGACTTCGCCGACTGGCTGGCTGAGGGCATCCGGGGTATCCGACATCAACTGCGGCGTAAGCCGTGCAGGCTGCTGCCGGAGGCCTTCTGGGAGCACGCACGAGCCTCACAACGAGAGGCCCTGCTGGCCATTCGCTCCCTCTTCGACGCGGCCATTGAATGCCTGCAGCCAGCCGAGGTGGAGAGCCAACCCAGCCGCCGACGTCGCTCGCGAGCCACCAAGATCGAGGTGCAATAGAAGATCCGTCACGGCCGGGGGCGGACGCGGATCGTCTCCTCGCCCGTATAGGTGACCTGGCCTGGGCGCCCACCAGGCACACGGCGCACTCGACGCCGCGGGACGACGGAGACGATGACTTCCGGCTCATCGCGCGCGGCCGAGTAGTAAGCCGCCAGCTCGGCGGCGCGCTGGAGGGTCGCCGGCGGCACCGACTGGCCATGACAGCGGATGATCACATGAGCGCCAGGGACATCGCGGGCGTGTAGCCACAAGTCATCCGGCCTCGCCGTCCGAAAGGTGAGCTCGTCGTTCTGCCGGCTGTTGCGTCCCACCAAGATGGTCACCCCCTCCGGCGTAGTGAACTTCATCGGCCCGGGCGGGGGCGCGGAACGGAGTGGACGCTGCGGTAAGTGCCCAGCCGCGGCCAGGGCCTCCCGCACCGCCGCGATCTCGGGTTGACTTCGAGCCATCTCCAGATCCAGGGCCAGCTGATCCAGATAGGCCAACTCCCTCTCCACCTCCTCCAACCGTCGCGGGATCTCCTCGGCCGCGCGTTGCGCCTTGCGATAACGCGCGAAGTACGCCTGTGCGTTCTCCACCGCCGAACGCTCCGGATCAAGGGAGATCTTCAAAGGCTCCCCTTCGCCCATATCCACGACGAGCTCTTTCTGCCCTGGCCGAATCTGGTGCGATAGCGCCAGGATCCACTCCCCCGCCTGCCGTAGCCGCTGCACTTCCTCGGGATCCACCCGCTGGCGCTCCAGGGCGGCCTTCTGGCGACGCAGCCGATCCCGCGCGGCCTCGATCTCCTGGGCCACGCGCGCCCGCAGGCCCGCGTACGGATCGATCAGCTCTCCCTGGGCATAGTACATGGTGATGGCCCGGCTGATCCCGTCCACGGGCTTCGCCCCTTCCAAATGGGTCAGCCGATAGGGCGCATAGGCGACGATCCTCTCACCTTGATACGCGACATGGGGCTCCCACTCGCCTGTCCGCTGCGGGGCCCACAACGCGTCTAGCGCCTCCTTCACGCGCGAGGGATCGGCGGCCGAGGCTATCGCCTGCGCATCCCTCGCCGCCCGGGCGGCCAGCTCGCGCGCCGCCTGGGGGCTCAGCCCGGCAATCGCCCGCACGAGTACCTTCCATAGAGGCGATTCGTCGTCAACCTCCTGGAACAAAGTCTCCAACCGCTCCCGCGTGACCTGCTCCGGTGTCATCTTATCCTGGGGTGGGGGTGGGCGATACACCTCGCCGGGCAGGATGACCCTCACGCGGTTCACGTCGGGTCCCACGCGCTTCAGGCTATCCCGGATCACCCCCTGGGAGTCCATCAGGATCAGGTTGCTCCATCGCCCCATGATCTCCGCGATCAGCGTGTGGACCCCGTGTTCCGGATGAGTGAAGCAAAGGTGGAGGATGCGTTCATACGGTGGGTGAGTGACGGCCTCCAGCCGGGCACCGCGGATGTACTTGCGTAGGAGCAGAAGCAACGGCGAGGGCGTCTCCACGCCGCGGCGCAGCCGCTCGTCGATCAGGTGCGCTCGCGCGCTCTGGGGATCAATGGACAACAGGAGGTAGTGTCGCGCCCCGTGAACGTATACCTCCAGGCCCATGCTGCGCTCGTCGAGCTGGAGCACCTCCTGGACGCGTCCCCCGGCGATCTTCTCCTGAAGCTCATCCGCGACGGCGGCCGTCGTCAACGCATCGAAAGCGGCCATGGTCACCAATCCAGATGTAACAGAATATTCAGATCGGAGGCGGTGTGCTTCCCACGGATCCGAATACGCTGCAACTCGAAGAGGCGATCAGAGCGCTGCTCCGTGCCCTGATGGGTCGTGACGCCTCCCCAGAAGTGCGCCGAGCGGAACACGGCGATGGCTTGGTCATCATAGTGCCCGGAAGGCCACGAGATGAATCGAGGGGTCACGTCCAGATAGTACTCAATAGCCTCCTTGGACCCGAGCGCCTGCCACACTAGATAATCCAGTGGCTTACCACTGAGGTCTGGATGGTTGCGGCTGTGGGAGCCGATCTCCATACCCGCCTCGACCATCTCCTTGAGCTGCGCCCAGGTCATGTAGTCGGGATACTCCTCGGTGATGAAATCCGTGATGATGAAGAAAGTCGCCCGGAAGCCGTACTTCTTCAGGAGGGGGAAGGCGTTCTCGTGCTGATCTGCGTATCCATCGTCGAAGGTCAGCACGATCGGCTTTGGAGGCAACGGCGTCCCTCGCGTCAGATGGTAGATCAGGTCACGTAAGGATATGGTGGTATAGCCCTGCTCATGCAGGTACTGGAGATGCGATTCAAACCGTTCAGGCGGGACGGAGAGATCCCGCCGATAGCGATCCGCGCCCGGCGGCGGGGCAGCGATATGGTGATACATCAGGATAGGGACGTGAGCGATCCTCAAGACGCCATCCGGAGTAGGTCCCGGCGTCGGCGTTGCGGTCGGTGTGGCCGTTACAAAGAGAGGTGAGATCTCCTCGGGCGATGGGATGCCCGCGGCGGCACACCCTGTGACCACGACCAATAGGATGGAAATGGCCAAGTTGATCCAGGACATGGGATGCCTCGATGTCATGTTCTCTCCTCAAAGAAGGAAAAAATTAAGCCCCTTGTTGAGAGCATTGAAAGGTTGGCGGCGCCAAATCTCTTGACATAGTGGATCAACAACGGTATACTTGTGGCGGTCATGTGCCCTTGTGAACGCATGCTCCCCCACTCAAAGGGTTCACAGCACATCCTCAACGCACCCTAATCGGGGCCCCGAGAGAGTAGCTGTTTACTCCGTCATGGAGGCATGACCAAACGCCTGCTTTCATAACCTACTGATTTTATCCGAAGTTCCAGGGGAGGCAAAAGAATGTATCGTGAGCGCATCGCTCAGGTTTACAATCTGCTTTCACCGAGTTACCGTCGTATCGCGGACTTCCTCCTGAATAACTATCGCGAGGCGGCCTTTATGACGGCGGCGGAGCTGGGCGAGGCAGTCGATGTGGACACGACAACCGTCGTACGGTGTGCCCAAAGGTTAGGATACAACGGATATCCTGACCTGATTCGGGATGTACAGGCCCAGGTCAAGGCCGAGCTACAAAGCTCCTACGAACCGTTGGAGGGCGACACGAGTCCCGAAGCGACCTGGCAACGTTCCCTGCTGCGTGATGGGGAGAATCTCCAACAGGCCTTAGGGATCTCTCAAGAGACCCTGACAGCTGCCGTGGAGGCCCTCCAATCCGCCCGTCACATTCTGATCATGGGCGCTGGCTACGGCCGCTACGCCGCTGAGGCATTTGCGACGGCCCTTCGCGATCTGGGCAAATGGGTAGACTATATCCCCTCCGATGCTATGAGCCAGGCCTTCGCCCTGGGCCATGTAGGGGAAGAGGATCTCGTCATTGGCGTGGCCGTCTCCTCGTACGCGGGCGAGGTGCCCACTGCGCTGCAACTGGCCAAGGATCGCGGCGCGAAGACGATGGGCGTCTTCGGTTCGTACGCCAATCCCATCGCCCGCGTGGCGGATCTCAAGCTCTTCGCGTCGAGCGCTAGCGGCGGGCCTTACGCCTCGATGACGGCGATCGTGGCCGTGCTCACGGCCCTCCTGCAGATCCTGGCCCTCAGCGACGCCGAGAACTTTGAAAAGCTTACATCAGAGGTCCAGCGCAACTACCAGAATATCCTCTCCCAGCGGGACCGGGAAGTGTCGGATCTCGGCCTCGGGACGGAAGGGACGAACGGCATCGGGTGATCCATCCGACGGAAACCGCTCTGTGGCTTCTCCTCCTAAAAGCAGAGCTTCTGGTGCAGTAAGATGAGGATATCCCTGCG
>DUEN01000057.1 GCA_011176545.1 Caldilineae bacterium
AAAGTTCAAGGCTTTCTGGGCATTGTCTCCCGCCAACAAGGCGATATGGAGGCGGCTGAAACATGCTATCGCCGCTCGTTAGAGGTCTGCCGCAACACCGGAGACATCGTTGGGGAGGCGCGCGACCTGAACAATCTGGCCACGCTTCTGTACTACCGGGGGAAAATAAGTCAGGCGCTCCAGCTTTTCGATCAGACTGCCGCCATCTGCTACAAGATCAAGGATCGCCATCAAGAAGCCCTGGCGCGCAGCAACGCTGCCTCCATCCGCAGTGACATGCTGGGAGACGACGAGCAGGCCACCAGCGACATTGAAGTGGCGTTAGCCTACGCTCGAGAGAGCGGCGACCAGGTGATTGAAGCCCATGCTCTGGGAACTCTGGCCGAGATCGCCCGGCGGCGAGGAGAGCTGGACAAAGCTCGCGGCTACCTAGAAGCTGCGTTGGCCAAGTCGGAAGGCATAGGCGAGCAGTGGGATAGCCTGCAACTGCAGCGCATTCTGGCCTTGATCGCCTTGGATGCGGGAGATGCTCAAGAAGCATTGGCCCAACTGGAGGCAGCCGAAGCGGCATGCCAGGAAATGGGCCTGGTTGACATGGCGATCTTCCTGCAAGCCATGCGGGGCAAGGCGCTTTGGGAGTTGGGGGAACCTGAAGATGCCCTCGCAGCCACCAGCGCGGCTGTAGACCAACTTAAGCCCGGCGTCGATCAACCTTACCTCGTGCACTTTTGGCACGCCGAAGTGCTTTCCGCCCTGGGCCGAACGGATGAAGCCCGCATGGCGCTGGAGTGGGCGTACCAGGAGTTGATGGCTGCACTGCAAGGACTTTCCCCTGAGCAGCGGCAAATGAGCCTGGAGCGAGTGTCCGAACACCACGCCATCGTGAAGGCTTGGCAAGCCATCCAACCCCGCCGCGTTTCCTTCCGCCTGCCCCGTGACAATGCCCCCATAGGCCGCCCGTTGCGCGACGATGAATGGGTGGAGGGCACCTGGACGGCGGAGGCGCCGGAGGACGCAACCATCCCTGGCAAGAAAGCCCGCCGCCAACACCGTTTGCTATGCCTGCTGCGGGAGGCCGCTGAGCAAGGGGCCATCCCCACGGTAGACGACTTGGCGACAATCCTGGAGGTGAGTCCGAAGACCATCAAACGCGACCTAGCCGCCTTGCGCCAGGCAGGACATGACGTCCGCACGCGAGGCACACGCGGAAGGTAGCATCCAGGTGGGTTAGATACACGTTGCTCAATACAAGTAAGCTGTTTATCCTTGCAACCTTGATCGCTTTTCTGACGGACGACTGAACTTGTCACGGCAAACCACTACCAAAATGACCCCAAGGTCACTCCTTGGGGTCATTTTTTCTGAGATGGATGGAGATAATGGAGAGACACCCATCTGTTATGCTGCAGGGGACATGAGATCGCTCAGCAAAAGCAACACATCCTTCGTTGTCCGTATCTGGTGGGAGGAAGGGGAAGCAGAGCCTGACCGCCAACGCTTTTGGCGAGGTTGGGTGCAACATGTCCGCTCTGGCGAGGCGGCCTATGTCGAGGACGTGGAGCGGTTACTCGACTTCATCGAACGGTGGACTGGCAGCCTGAGAGGGCCATAAGCCAGCGCTGAAAAACCTAGCAAAGATTGAGATAACATTTGAGGAGGGAAACCATGGATGCTCTCATTGACACTCTCAGGGTTATCCACATTATCAATGCCATCCTAATGGCGTGGCCCTTCTACGCCCTGGTCGCTGTCAATCAACGCGTTCGACTGGGGCCGCCACTAGGCGATCGTACCGACACTTATATGGAGAACATCATCAGGAATCGCACCCTCCCCTGCTTCATCTTCCAGGCCACGGCGTTGGTCACCGGGATGGCGCTGGTGCTGCTGCGCGGAATGGGTCTGGAGGCCCTGGTCACCAACGTGGCGTTGGGCGTCAAGCTCCTGCTGCTTCTGCTCATCGCTGGCCTTCTGACTTACGTTCACACCAGCCTGCAACCGCGCATTGACGCTCTCTTCGCCCAGGCGGCCAGCAGCCCGGTGCCTCAAGAAATCGCTCAGCAGATCGGGCCTCTGCGTCTGCGCCGCAAACGCATCGCCTCAGTCTGCATGTTCGTGGTCCTGACGTTGGCCATGCTGGGGGTCCAGGTGTGGAAGCCCTTCCCGCTGTGGCTGACCGCTGTGCTGGTCATCGCTATTGCCCTCTTCACCTGGCGGGCATACAAGAGTGTCACGCCATATGGATGGGTCTGAGAAGACGACCGCCGTAGCAGGCCGAGAACCGAGACGTGGGAGACCGAAAGGGATGCACTCGTGAGAAAGCCTGGGGCATGTGTTTCAAAATATAAATCTGGAAGGAGATGATTGGCATGACTGCAACCTTGGATGAGCTGCTCCAGATCGAGGGCGTCGTCGCCGCGGGTGAGTTCACTGCTGATGGTAAGTTGGTAGACTACAAGGCGACGATGGACATGTCACCCGAGTTGGCGGCGCAGTCGGCTCAATTCTGCGCCACGGTCACGATGCTGTTCAATACCTTAGCCGGCGCATTCTCGCAACTGAGCCAGATGAACTGGGTGCCGCAACAGGGCTGGATGTACGCTGGTGGTGACATGACGGTAGCCATCGGTGGAAACAAAGGGGTCTTTGTCGAGACCGCCAAGGCCGACTTCAACCAGTTGTTCGAAGCCCTCGTCGGTCCTCGGTAGAGCAAAGGGATAGGCTGGCCGCAAAAGCCCCAGGCTGGCCAGCTCCCCCCTACAACATGACGCTGGCGGCCATCGCCTGAATGCTCCGACCTCATCGTAGATAACAAGGTACCCTATAGGGTAGCGGACTTTCTCCCCTCTTTTGTTCCGACCCTGGGGATCAGTCGCCCGGCGAAGGAGTTGATCAGCACCATGCTCACACTCAGTATCATGGCCACCATGGCCCAGACGGGATGCACCAGCCCGGTCGTCGCCAGTGGTACGCCGATGCCGTTGAATGAGAAGGCCAGCGCCAGGTTCTGCACCGTCTTGCGGTATGACGAACGGGCGATGTAGTAGGCGTCCACCACGCCGCCCAGCCGGTCGCCCACCAGGATGATGTCCGCCGACTCGATGGCGATGTCCGTCCCGGTGCCGATGGCGATGCCCACATCCGCCTGCATCAGCGCCGGCGCGTCGTTGATGCCGTCCCCCACCATGGCGACCCGTAGGGGCGAACGGCCGTTCGCCTCTACGGCTTGGAGCTCACGTATCTTCGCTGCCTTCTCATTGGGCAGCACCTGAGCCAAGACCTCCTCAATGCCCACGGCCCTCGCCACAGCCCGAGCCGTCCGTTCGTTATCACCGGTGATCATGATGGGCCTCAGCCCCGCCGCCTTCATGCGGGCGATAGCTTCGCGGGCGTCCTCTTTCAAGGTGTCGGCGATGGCGATCAAACCGACCAGCGACGAAGGACCAACGACGAAGGATGAATAAGCCCCTTGGTCGTTCGTCGTTGGTCCTTCGTCGGCGAGTGCAATGAGCACCACGGTTTTACCTTCGGCCTGCAAACGCTCCAGGGTGGCGCGGATAGGAGTCAGATCTATCTCCAAGTCCTGGGAGAAGAAGGCCGGGCTGCCGACATGGACGATGCGGCCATCCACCCTGGCCGTTACCCCCTTGCCTGGCACGGCCTGGAAATCCGTGACCTTCGCCGGATCAATGCCCTGGTCCAGGGCGTAGTTCACGATGGCCCGGCCCACGGGATGCTCCGAGACGCTTTCAGCGCTGGCAGCCAGGCGCAGCAAGCGGGCTTGCGGGACTGTGAGTTTATGGGTTTGCGAGTTTGCGTCTACTCGTCCGCTCGCATACTCGCCCATCCGCTTACCCGCATACTCGCCTACCTGCATACCCGCATGCTCGCCTACCCGCATACCCACCTCTCGTCCCTCGCTCCACGCAACCACATTCGTGACTGCAGGCTTGCCCTTCGTGATTGTCCCCGTCTTATCCAGCACGACCACCCGCACGTCCTTGAAGACCTGGAAAGCCTCGCCAGAGCGCATCAGGATGCCCTTCTGGGCTGCCTCGCCACCGCCGCGAATCATGGCCAATGGGGTCGCCATGCCTAGCGCGCAGGGATAGCCCATGACGAACACGGCTAGGGCCGCGTAGACCGCCCGTGGCAGGTCCACCTGGCCGGTCACGGCCCACGCGCCGATGGTCCAGATCAGGAAGCCCAGGACGGCGAACCCCACCACACCTGGCACGTAATATCTCAGCACCACGTCTACCACTTGTAGGATGCCCGGTTTCATGGCCCGCGCTTCCTCGATATAGCGGGCCACCTGCTGGAGAAAGCTTTCCTCGCCCACCTTGGTTACTTCGATTACCAGCGTCCCCGTCTGGTTGATTGAGCCACCGATGACTTCGTCGCCCACGGTTTTCTCCGCCGGAAAGGGTTCGCCGGTGACCAGGCTCTCGTCCACCCCTGAGGACCCCTCGATGATCCGGCCGTCCACCGGGATAGACTCTCCTGGTCGCACTCGCACTCGATCGCCGGGCTTCACCTCCTCGATGGGAACCTCCTCCTCGCGCCCGTCGCGGATCACCCGCGCGGTGGCCGGTTGCAGGTCCAGCAACTTGCGCACCGCCTGGGAGGCACGCGTGCGTACCAGGAGCGATGTATAACCTGAGAGGATGTGGTAGGTCGTGACGAAGGTGGCCACGGCGAAGAAGTCGGCGGCTGGGAACTGCAGCACTGGCAGGTTCAGAAAGCGCCCCATCAACCCCAGCACCCCGCCGATCAGCCCAGCGCAGGCGCCCAGCTCCAGCAGCACGTGCTGGTTGAGAATGCCCCGGCGCAGGGAGTGGTACGCCATCTTCAGGATGTACAATCCGGGCCCAAAGACGGTGGTCACTGCCAGGAGCGGCATGACGGTCAGCATGATCGGCTGCAGCATGGCCTGGGGGACGAGTTTCAACCACATGGCCAGCATCAACAGGGCGCTGATGACGGTGAACACGCCCGCCAGGATCAACCGCTGGCGCTCAATGCGCAGCTGCTTCTCCTGCTCTTCGAAGGAGCGGACCTTGCGCGGGTCGCGCACCGTGTAGCCCAGGCTGCGCAGGGTGTCCCGTAGCTCCGTGGGTGTGATCTTCTGGGGATCGTAACGGATCAGCGCTTCTTCATGGGATAGGCTGACATGCACCTCGTACACCCCATCCATGCGGCTGTAGGCCTTATGGATGGTTTCGGTGCAGAAGGAACAGGACATGCCGCCGATTTTGACTTGCAGGGTTTCAACCGCGTGTGCTTTGCTCATCTCTATCTGACGAGCTGGCTGTTCACACCCCAGGCCGGATGTTCAAGGCGCTTTCAGCGCCCTTCGACTGCTCAGCCTGGCGGTTTAGTGCCAGGTACTGAGCTCCCATCTCAGTGTCAATACATTGTTCTGATCTATCTCCACGCTCGTCCCCAACGGCTTCCCTTCCCGGTTCAGGACATCTCTTAACCACAACGCATCTGCCCTTGATGCCCGGTTTAGCCTGAAGTGCTGGATCTGCATGGGCGTCATTTGCAGGCGAACAAGCCTGCCCGTGGCCGGATCTACGCTCGCAAAGTACATCAACGTCAGGTCCCCTCTGAAATCCTCATAGCCCGGGATCCCTTCGTAGTCGTTGATAAAGTCACCCGCACCGTAGATGATCAGTCTGTCCTTGTAAACTTCTATGCCTTTCACGTGATGCGATGAGTGTCCATGAATGATGTCAACGCCTGCCTCGTCAATCAACCGGTGAGCGAATGCCATCTGTTCACGTGGGATGGTATATCCCCAATTGCTTCCCCAGTGGATGGAGATCACAACGATATCCCCTGACTGTTCCACTGCTGCGACCTTCTCTTGAATGCGCCGAACGGCTTCATCCGATAAGTCGGTCAACAGGTTGACCCCGGGCCTGTCTGCCGAGGCGGCCCAACTGATGGGGATCCCGCTGGTGACCACGCCGTAGGAGAAGATGATCACCCTTCCTTTGCCCGCAACTTCGATCACAGCTGGGGCCTCTGCCGCCTGAAGGTTCCGCCCCGCTCCCGCATACCTGATGCCAGCCTGCTTCAGCGTTTCCAGCGTCTCTGCGAGGCCGGCGTATCCCCAGTCGAGCACGTGATTGTTGGCCAGGGAACAGAAGTCGATTTGGGCTGCCGTCAAAGAAGGGATGTTCGCCGGGTTTACGCGATAGTGTATTCCCTTTCCTGGCCAGGGCTCGTCGCTTGTGGTAATGCTGGTCTCCAGATTGATGATCTTTACGTCCGGGGCCACGCGCTCCCATTCTTCCAATGCATCTCCCCATATGTAGGAGAAGCTGACGGGTTGGGGAATCGGGCCGTGGACCTGCTCGGCCAGCTCCACATACCCGCGGGCGCTTTTCATGTACGGCTCGTGGAGAAGGGGGTCGCCAGGGTGGGGCAGGATTTGATCGATGCCTCGGCCGATCATGACGTCACCGCTCATGAACAGGGTGATGAGATTGGCCGGCGTTGTGGGTTGAGCGGATGGTCGAATTTGGGGCCGCGGCGCTTGTTCTTCTCTTATCGCCTGTTTGCCACAGGCCAGCTCAGCGAGCAAAGCGAAAAGGAGAATTCCGATGAGCCCGTAGAAAAGCAGTCTCCTTTGCATCATCAACCGTGGTGGGGATCGAAGCAGTATACCTCTCCCTCCGCCGCCACGTACCGGAAGGGGGCTCTTGAGACCAAGTAGGACTCCAACACCCGCTGCAGCCCACTGTAAACGGTCCGAAACGTGGCCTGTGCTCTCTGGGGATCCTCCCTCGGCCAGAAGTCCTCCAGGATGCAATCTCGGGGCGGGAGCTCCCCCTAATGCAGGGTAAAATACTGAAAGAGGCGCCGTGCGATGGGACATCGCCAGGCTTCATCTGGCACCACCTGCCCCCCGCGCCATAGGGCAAACTCCTCCATTAGTTTCACCTTCAGGGGCAGCGGCGGATGCGATTGTATTCTACCCTCTCAACGCCTCAGGTGTCAACACAAGCGTTTTTTCGACCCCGTTCAGATTCCAGATTATTGGCCTTCGCCGCCCCGCTCAGCTGAACTTACAGCGGTGGGGACCGGTCTTCTCTACACGGGCTCGATCGAACACGCCTTTTGGCGGGGGCGCTCATAGGCTGAATGGCGCTGGTACCACCACGTGGGTCAGGGCACAATAAAAAACGAGCGCGTTGAAGACGCTAAAAGTCCCAGCCCTTGCAAATCGGGGTAGGATGGTCACCAGCAGTTCCGGGAGGCGAGAGTTGTGAGAGCCCAAGGCCGTAATCTCCATCTGTGGCTGATGTTATTGTGTTGCCTCATTCCCATAGCCGCGCTGGGTGCCATTTTCCTGTTGAACGTACCGGTATCCAGCGCGCTGCTGTTCGCCCTTATCCTGCTGTGCCCACTGAGCCACCTGCTGTTGATGGGGCGATTCGGTCACACGCACGGCGCCGCGCAAAACGCCGAGGATGTGATATCGGGCGCGCCTCCCCCACGGCCGAGCGGTTCGCGTCCAAAATCGGAGCGCGATAGAACACCTTCCAGCTAAATCGCACAGATCGCCTGTGCTCATCCTGGCATCCCCTTCACCGGGATGGCGTCTTGAGGCTGGCCTGTCACCATGAACGGCTCCACGCTCGCGTCGTCTCACTCCCCGAGAAGCCCGAAGTCGCCCTTGCCATCTGGAACACGGGCCTGGCGCCGCTGGTTGCTGGCCAGTGCCACGGTTCCCGCACGTGTCATGTGTATGGTAACGGACATGGCAGCCAGTGCGCCCTCATCTGGCTCAGGCCAGGATGAGTTCGTTGGACTCTGTCGGGAGAAAGCGGCATGCAGGACGAAAGCAAGTCAATAGGGGGAGTTCCGGCAGAATCGGCAGTGGCATCGCCCCCGAATCTGCTTGAGCGCCTGCCCGGCTGGGGCCGCCTGATCGTCTACTCCCTGATCCTGGCCCTGTTGGCCCTGATGGGCTGGGGTATCGTGCGGACGGCAGCCGGTCCTGTGGATTCGGGCATGGCTCCCGATTTCACCCTGACCACCTTCCAGGGGGAGACCGTGACCCTGAGCGAGCTGCGCGGCAAAGTGGTGGTCATCAATTTCTGGGCCTCGTGGTGCCCACCCTGTCGAGAGGAGGCACCCTACCTGGAGCGCACATGGCGCGCATATCGGGATAAAGGTGTGGTGTTCATCGGGGTCGACTACGCCGATACGGAGAAGAAGGCGCTGGCCTACATCGAGGAGTTCGATATCACGTATCCGAATGGCCCCGACATCGGGACGAAGATCTCTCAGGCGTATCGTATCCGGGGGGTTCCTGAGACCTTCTTCGTGGACAAACGGGGACGCCTGCGCGGGGTCCATATCGGCCCGTTAAAGCCGCCCCAACTTGAGCAAAAGATCGAAGAACTGCTGGCGGAGCCATAGGCGGTCGCCGTCGGCGGGAGGTGTACGTGGTCAACGATCTCGGTTTCCTCGCTTTGGCTCTCTCCGCGTTGCTGGCCGCCTACGCGGCCGTTGCCGCTTGGTGGAGCACCCGGCATCGTGATGAGCGATGGCTGGAGAGCGCCCGCAACGCGGCTGTGAGCACCGCGCCGCTTCTTACCGTGGCTTGTGCAGCCGTAGTGTACAACCTGCTGGCCGGCAACTTCCAGATTTACTACGTGTACAACGTCTCGGCCAGGGCCATGCCTCCCTTCCTGAAGGCCACCGCCTTGTGGGGAGGCCAGGCAGGTTCCATCCTGTTCTGGACGTGGCTGATGTCGTTATTCGCCGCGGCCGTGCTTCTACGCAAATGGGAAGTGGACCGGCCGCTACTGCCCTGGGTGATCGTCGTCACCATGCTGACCCTGCTCTTCTTCCAAGGGTTATCGCTATTTGTGGCCAGCCCGTTTGAGCGGCTATGGCAAGACCCTGTCAGCGGTGAGGTCGTGCGTCGCGTCTGGCGTCCCACGGGGTATGTCCCTCTTGTCCCTCTCGATGGCACAGGACTGAACCCATTGCTCCGACACCCGGGGATGATCGGGCATCCACCTACCCTGTACCTGGGCTTCGTAGGGTTCGTAATCCCGTATGCTTTCGCCATGGCCGCGCTCATCACCCGTCGCTCCATAGACGATCGCTGGATCCGGACCACCCGACGTTGGACGCTGGTGGCCTGGCTTTTCCTGTCTCTGGGGCTGCTGTTGGGAGGGCGTTGGGCCTATGACGTACTGGGTTGGGGTGGCTTCTGGGGCTGGGATCCGGTGGAAAACGCCGCCCTCATGCCCTGGTTAACGGGCACAGCCTTTTTGCACTCCGTGATGATTCAGGAGAAACGCGGGATGTTGAAGGTGTGGAACATGGTGCTCATCATCCTCACCTACAGCCTGGTTATCTTTGGTACCTTCATTACCCGCAGCGGCGTCATCTCATCCGTACATTCCTTCACCCAGTCCGCCATTGGGCCGGCCTTCTTCACCTTCATCACGGTGACCTTCCTGGCCTCGCTGGCGTTGCTGACCAGCCGGCTGGACACGCTGCGCAGCGAAAACATCCTGGAGAACTTCCTCTCCCGCGAGGCGGCCTTCCTGGTAAACAACCTGCTCTTCCTCGGCATTACTTTCGCCGTCTTTTGGGGCACCATCTCCCCCATGGTGACGGAGCTGATCACCGGGGAGAAGATCACAGTAGGGCCGCCGTATTACGATCAGGTGACCGGGCCGTTGTTTGGCGCGCTGGTATTGCTCATGGGCCTGGCCCCTTTGCTCGCATGGCGACGCCAATCGCTACCCCATCTGGCTCGAAAACTCCTCTGGCCCTTCATAGGCAGCATACTGATCGGGATCGGCCTGGCAATGCTGGGCTACCGAAGTCCTGCCGCGTTGTTCGGCTTCTGGCTTGTGGCTTTCGTGGGGTTGATCACGCTCCTGGAGTTCTGGAAGGGGGCACAGGCGCGTCGCCGAACCCGCGGGGAGTCATGGCCCGTCGCGCTGGCACGTCTGATCTCCCGTCATCGGCGTCGTTATGGTGGCTACATGATCCATCTAGGGGTGCTCATGATGGCCCTGGGGGTCATCGGCACGCACTTCTACCAACAGGAGACCGAGGCCACGTTGGCTTTAGGGGAACAGCTGGACTTCGGGCCGTATACGCTGCAATTCGATAACCTGCGCGCCTACAGCCTCGAGGGCGGTGATCGTCAAGTGACGGAGGCCGTCCTGACGATCTACAAGGACGGGCGCCCCGTGCGCACGTTGCGGCCTCGGCGGGACTTTTTCATCAGCGCCCAACAGCCGATGACCATCCCCTCCGTGTGGAGCCGCCCCCAGGAGGATCTGTACGCCTTGCTGATAGCCTGGGAAACCGATCCTGAACTGACCGCAACTTTCAAGGTGTATATCAATCCGCTCATCAACTGGCTGTGGCTCGGCGGCCTGACCTTCGTGTTGGGCACCGTGGTCGCGGCTTGGCCCGAGCCAGCGATCCAACAACGCTGGAAGCTGGTCCTCCAGCGGGAGCCGATGCCGGAGGTGGCGTGATTCAAAGAAGAGGAGGAAATTGGGGATCGGGCGACCGGAAACCGGAGATGGGAGAAGGAGGTATGTGGCGAAGGACTTGGATCACAGCAGGGGCGCTGCTCCTCGTTCTGGCCCTGGTGACCACGGCGGCCGCCCAGGAGCCTACGGCGGATGATGTGAATCGCATCGCGAAGAAGCTCTATTGCCCGGTGTGTCCTAATACGCCTTTGGATGTGTGCGAGACCCAGGCATGCGAGGACTGGCGGGAGCAGATCCGGGACATGTTGGCCGAGGGGTACGATGACCAGGCCATCATCGATTACTTCGTCGCCCAGTACGGGGTCCGGGTGTTAGCATCCCCGCCCCGTCGGGGATTCACCGCCCTGGTGTGGGTTCTGCCCTTTGTGGGATTACTGGCCGGCGGGTGGCTGTTGGTTGGTGTCTTCCGGCGCCGAGGTGTCACTTCTGCGAGCTCTACCGTGTGGCATGAGGAGTTGCCTACCGTCCCGCCCGAGTATCTGGCTCGCCTGGAAGACGATGTACGGAAAGGATAGAACATGATGGCCCCGGGAAGCATTCTGCTTGGCATCGTTATGTTGATGGCGTTCGTAGTTGTCGCGGCATGGCCATGGCTGCGTCCGGTAAGGCAGCGGCCTACCCACAAGGGGGCGGACCCCCGGCTGGCGTACAAGGCACTGGTGGCTTCGATCCGCGAGCTCGACTTCGATTATCAAGCCGGGCTTGTGACAGAGGAGGACTACCGGCGGTTGCGAGATCATTTGGCTCGGCGGGCCGCTGCCTTGTTGCAGGAGATAGACCACCGGACCACGCAGGAAGCCGAGCTGGAAGCCCAAATTGAGGCGATGGTGCGTGCTTTGCGGACCCAACGCCGACAGCCAGCTGTGAAACCATCCCCGATGGGTGGCCCCCTCTGTCCTCGATGCGGACATCAAGGAGAAGCCGACGATCGGTTCTGCGCCCGTTGTGGACAATCTTTGACAGGGGAGGTCACCGTAACGTCATGAAATCTTCGCGCCTTGCTGTTGCGATTCTCGTCTTCGCCTGGGTCTCCTTCTTCGCTTTCCCTACCGTCTTGGCCCAGACGCCAGAGCCCGCACCGGGGATCACCATCACGGGACAGATCGTCAATGGAACCCCAGGTGGACCTTCGCCGTCGAACGTGTCCCTGATGCTGCATGCCTATGAAGGGCGCATGATGGTGGACATGATCCATGGCACCTCCGATGCGGAAGGGCGCTTTCGCTTCGAGGACGTCCCAGCCCCCGCAGGGCGTAGCTTCGAGGTGATGGCCACATATCGCGATGTCGTCTATTTCAGCGAACGGGTTGAGCCCGAGCCAGGCCAGATGCAGCTTGACCTGCCCGTTACCGTCTACGAGACGACCACCGACACGACGGCCGTGCGGGTGGAGCAATTGCACATCCTGCTCGATTTCTCTCCCGAGAGGATGCATGTGGTCCAGATCTATGTCCTCTCCAACACTGGCGACCGTGCAGTGGTGGCGGACGGCCAGGAGGGGCTCCGCTTTCGATTACCTGCTGGCGCGACGGAGGTGAGCTTCCGAGGGGATCAGGACGGCACCCGCTTTGTGAGGGAGGAAGGCGGATTCGTCGATACGGCGCCCGTCGCTCCCGGCACGGGAACACTCTCCACGGTGGTGATTTACACCATCCCGTATGATGAAGGGATCGAGTTGACCGTACCGGTGGACTATCCCACAATGAGCGCGGGCGTCCTGGTCCCGCAGGTGGGGGTGACCCTCTCCGGCGAGGGATGGGACGCGGGTCAGGAGATGAACATACAGGGGCGTCCGTACCTCCTGCATAGCTTCGGACATGTCCCTCTAGCCCCAGGCGACGTGGTGCGTTTCACGATCACGGGACGGCCCGATCTGACCTCACTGACTGGCGCCACGGCCGAGACTCGCGGCGGGGCCGGCGTTCCGTCGTGGGTGTTCGCCCTGGGCCTGGGATTCTCGCTGATCCTCATCACGGCCGGCGGCATCTGGTGGTGGCGGGACCGCAGATCAGAGAGCGCCGTCGCTTCGGTTGAGCCGGATGATCTGGCATCGGTGTTGCAGGCCATAGCGGAGCTGGATGACGCCCATGCGGCCGGCACCATCGATGAGCTGACGTACCGGGCCGAACGGGAGCGGCTACAAGCCCTGGCGATCCGTCACCTCAGGGCCGATGACATGGTGGGAGACGCGTCAGAGACACCGGGCACATGAAACAGCCAAAGAGACGCCTGGGGCCGATCTTCCTCATCACCCTCGGCGTGATCCTGCTCGTCGTATCCCTGGGATATTGGCGCTTCACTGCGACGCTCGAGCGTCCGCAGGCGGCCACTCTACCTCCCACACTGGCCGGGTTTCCACTGGTTAAGGCCGCCTACGGAGAAGAGGCGGTAGCAGAGATCGCGCGTCTACATGGCAAGGGCTTCCCCCTGGTGGCCGGAGCGATGGGCATGTATGGGAGCCATGGTCAGGCGATGCTGTGGGTAGCGAGAGCACCGCTCCGCCCGATCGCGGCGCGCATGGTAGCCGCGATGCAGGAGCGGATCGCCGTGGGAACCTCACCGTTCATCCCGGTGGGCACTCGACAGGACGGCCGGCGGACAGTGTACGAACTGACCGGCATGGGCTTGCGACATTTCTACTTTCAGTCGTCGGCCCAGGTCATCTGGCTGGCCGCCGATCCATCCGTTGCCGATCGCGCGTTAAAAGAAGCACTGGCCTTTTATCCGTAGCCGCAACATATGAATCCTGGCCTCCAGGAAGCGACAAGGCCCTGTAGGGGCGACCGGCCGGTCGCCCCTACAAAATTCGCACATTATTTGTTCATAAATGAGGTCATCCGATCTCTACGTCGGTTCCAGAAGCTTATCCGAAACGAATGACAAGGCCGCATGTTTCTTTCGCCGTGCGAAGGTCAATAAGACCCGTCAGATTTCCAGCGTAGCCTACTTGAACCGGAGCCGCTGCTGTTGACGATAAGTTGGCTTGTCAAGTGATCCCCGGAAAACCTGACACACCGATTTCCTTACATTTCAGCCTCGCACCTGCTATTTCTCAGCTTCATCTAAAGGATTCACCCCGAGTCAAAGCTGGTGAGAGGCTGAATAAGAGCATTTCTGGAAGGGCTGGCGCCCCTCTAGGCCTCTCTGCTGAGCCTGCTCGCAGCGAAAGCTGTGAGGAGGGGGACCTACAGGGGGGCAACCTCGCAGATGAGCCCAGGCGGGATTCTTGCCCAAGTTCGCGTGCCGCATGCACCGCGTGGAAATCGGTGTGACAGATCTGGAAGTAGGCGTTTTGGCGCGGTCGCACCTCCGTTGAAAGGCGCTGTTCGGTCACGCGTCTAGATGTTACACTGGATGCGGGGCTAAGGAGCCGATGGAGGGCCGCGAGTCACATCGGAAAGGGGGTATCGGCATGGGAGCGCGATCTGAGCAACCTGGCAGAAACGTTTCCCGACGAGAGCTGCTGAACTATGCCTGGCTCGCCTCACTTGGCTTCTTGCTGGTCGATCTCGGCGGCATGGGCTACCTGTTCGCCCGTCCCCGCTTTCGTAAAGGCGAGTTTGGTGGCCAATTCGAGCTGGGCCGCGCGCGTGACGTGTTCCCCCCACCCGGCGGGGATCCTATCCGGAAGCCCAAAGGGCGGTTTTGGCTATGCCGCACAGAGGAGGGACTAGTTGTTGCTCTCTACAGAGTATGCACCCATCTTGGATGCCTGTACGGTTGGCGGTCAGAAGAGCACAAGTTTATCTGTCCCTGCCACGGCACTCAGTACCAGCTCGACGGCACGTATATCCGTGGTCCGGCCCCTCGTAGCGCGGATCGGTTCGTGATCCGCCTGCTGGATGACCAGGGTAACGAGGTCGCAGCCACTGATGAGCAGGGAAACCCGCTGGAGTTGCCGGATGAAGACTTACTGGTCGTAGTAGATACGGGCCGGCTCATCCGAGGAAAGCCGCGCGGCGTGCGCTATCCCGTCCCCACCTGATGCATGGCAAGACAAGGAAGATGTCAGCAAACACACTGATCCGTATAGAGGGCTTGCACAAGACATACCACCGCGGCCAGGAAACCGTGGAGGCGCTGCGGGGCATCGATTTGATGGTAGAGGAGGGTGAGTTCCTCACCGTCATGGGGCCTTCAGGTTGCGGCAAGTCCACATTGCTGCACATCATCGGTGGCATCGATCGCCCCACGGCCGGCCGCGTGGTCGTGGACGGCGTCGATCTCGGCAGCCTGGACGAGGAGGCATTGACCCGATTCCGGCGCGAGAAGGTGGGATTCGTGTTCCAGTTCTACAACCTGCTCCCTACGCTGACCGCTTTGCAAAACGTGGAGCTGCCGCTCATCGCGCTGGGATACCCACGCGTGGCCCGGCGCACGATGGCCCGCGCTGTGCTGGAAATGGTCGGCCTGGGCGATCGCCTACATCACAAACCGGCCGAGCTGTCTGGAGGCCAGCAACAGCGCGTGGCCATCGCCCGGGCCATCGTGGCCAACCGGCGGTTGATCCTGGCCGATGAGCCGACCGGTGATCTGGACTCTGTCTCCTCACGCCAGGTGGTTGATCTGATGTGGAACCTCAATCAGAGCCTGGGCCTCACGTTTATCATCGTCACTCACGACCCTGCGGTGGGGGAACGGGGAACGCGCACGATCTACCTGCAGGACGGCCGCGTGGTAGGCGAAGAGCGACGGGGGATGCTGCAGGCAACGGAGGTGCGGGGTGGAGCGTTGCCCGGACGGGCCGTATGCTCTCCCGCTGTTCCACACTCCACTTCATCGAGTGGTATCGTCTTGACCCTGGTTGGAGCGCTGCGGGTAGACCAGTCACGAGAGGAGGTAGACGGATGATAAGTTCGCGCTTCGCGCTGTTCACTTTATCGATCCTTACCATCGCCGTCCTGATCCTAGCCGCCTGCGGGGCCGGCGGCGCGGCCACTGCACCTGAGAAGCAGGCCTCGCAAACGCAGGAGGTGCCCGTAGAAGGGGGCGGCAGCTACACCGATATCAACGCCGCCGAGCTGGCGACCATGCTAGAGAACAAAGATTTCCTGTTGATCAACGTCCACGTCCCGTACGCGGGCGAGATCGAGGGCACCGACGTCTTCATTCCCTTCAATGAGATCGAGCAGAACCTGGACAAGCTGCCGGCTGACATGGGCGCAAAGCTTGTGGTCTATTGTCGCAGCGGAGGGATGAGCGCCATCGCTGCCCGCACGCTGGTGAAGCTGGGTTACACCAATGTGTGGAACCTGGACCGCGGGATGATCGGCTGGGAGCAGGCCGGCTACTCGCTGGTGAACAAAAGCCGATGAGGATAGAGATGAAGCCCATTCATACCTTTACCGTATCACCGATGAGGCTTTGGGCCTCCGGCGCGATTTCCTGGCCCGGTGATAGCATAAGGAGGAGGCTGAGGCCCGAACACGAACGACATGGAGGAGCGGATATGAACGGAAGGAGGACGATTTGGATGTCGCTTCTGCTCCTGGTCATGATCTCTGGACCGGTCGCACTGGCCGGGTGTGGTGTGATCCCATCGGCGCTCCTGCTGTCCGAGACGCCAACCAGCCCAACGGCAGAGACGGCCCCACCTCGTCCGGCCACCGCGACGGCGGTAGCCCCCACGGAGAGCACACCCACCCCTGAATCAGGCGCCGGCCAGGTCGCTCTCAAGACGGTAACGCTGCGGGTCTCCGGCTTCACTTGAATGGGCTGCGTGAGGCGAGCCATCGCCTTTATCCGGCAGTTGCCGGGCATCCACGAAGCCACGGGTGATCTGCAGACGGTCACCGTCACTTATGACCCTGGCCAGGTCAGCGTCGAAGAGATCAGCCAGGCTATCGAACGAGCCGGGTATCATGTCGAGGAGATCATTTCAGACCGATACTCGGTGCCATCGCCATGAGCGGCAGCTCCATCATCGTAGCGGTCAATGCCTTGCTGACCTTTCGTGGGGACATCATCGTGGACGCCTCCGGCTGGCGAGCCGCGCTGGGAGGACAGATCCGGCCCGACCTGGTGCGCCGGGATCGATTGAACTTTGGTATGGAGACCACGGTAGCCTATCGAGACCAGGGGCTGCACTTCTCGTACGATCCACGAGGGCTCCTGCCCATGGGGATCACCTGGGCTTTCCCCATCGGCGAATTCAGCCGCATCGGGATCGGTAGCTATCGAGGGGACACCCGCTTGGGGCGAAGGTTAGATCGTTTCCTCGTCGATCTGGAGCTGCGGCGTGATGGAGTACATGGAGGCTACTTTCCACATGCGCTGCGGGATCCGTTGGTTGGCGATCTGTTCCTGGTGGGGGACGCGGCCGGGCAGTGTCTGGGGCTGACCGGCGAAAGCATTCGTCCCGCTCTCTTCTTTGGAACCCACCTGGGGCGTCTGCTTCGGCGGGCATTGGAGGGCAAGATAAGCCTGACGGCAGCCCGAGAGGCTTACCGGCGGCTGGTGGCAGCCCGTAAGCCGGGCTACGACTTACTCTGCCTGGCCCAACGAGTGCTGCCCCGGCTGCCGCTGTCCCTGGTACAAGGTGTCATGGCCTTGATCAACAAGCCCGCAGTGCTACGTCGGGTATTGGCGCTCTATGTGCGAGCGTTCTGGCTGGCTGTTGAGGACGTTCGAACGGCCACGCAGGGCGGTTCCCTGATCCCTGCGCCGATTGCGGCCATGAACCAGGGCGAGGAAAGTCCGGCTAAGGACGATGTAAGCGCGGAGGAGCGTCTTCGCGTCTCGCATTGAGGGGAAGACTTCAATGAAGAGCAGTTCGCCCGAGACTGGCATGCCTGCTTGTACCCACGTCGGGCACGGCGTGCGGGTGGTGCTGGATTGGGATTATCATCGGCTGGCCCATGCAGCCGACGCGGTCATTCGTGAGCTTACCGGGCCCTATCCCCGCGCGGCCATCCTCTACGCACGCCTGATGGACGATCCGCAGGTTCTGGCTCTGTGGGATCTGACGGGGTATATGGCCGTCGAGAAGCTGGGTTACAATGACCACGGCCAGATGCACGCCCAGGTGGTTGGCTCCAACGCGCTGCGCCTGTTACACCTGTTGATCGAGGGAGGCGTCGAACCCGACGTGGTGACCAGCGATGCCGGGGCCCTGGAGGATGCATATGTGGTCGTGCTGGCGGCGGCGCTACTTCACGATGTGGGCAATCAGATCGCGCGGAAAGGGCACGAGGCTTACGGTGTCACGCTGGCCCAACCGGTCCTGGCCCGCCATTTGCCACACATCTATCCCGATCCGGCTCAGTGCCAGGTGCTGACCGGCTTCGTCCTCTCCGCCATCGCCAGCCACGACTGCAATCCCACGCCTGCCACTTTGGAAGCGGCCATCGTGGCCGTGGCCGACGGAGCGGACATGACCCAGGGTCGGGGGCAGGTGGCGTTTGATCGAGGCAAGGCCGACATTCATGCCGTTTCCGCCATGGCCATCCGAGAGGTAACTATCCGACCCGGTGAGGAGACTCCGGCCCACATCGAAGTGGTGATGGACAACCCGGCCGGGTTGTTCCAGGTGGAGAAATTGCTGGGGCGCAAGCTGGTCCTCAGCGGCCTGGAGCGGTACATCAGCCTGCGCGCCTGCGTCATACCCGAAGCCGATCAGACGAACCAGAGCTTCCACTGTCTAGTCCTGCGCCAGGGACGCTTCCAGCCCGAGACGCTGCCGCCTCAGCCGGATGAACCCTGGCCGGTGGATCCGGTATGTGGCATGGACGTGGCGCCAGGACAGGCAGCCGGCAGCATCCTCTATCATGGCATCCGTTACCACTTTTGCTCCGAGGCCTGTTTGAGCCGTTTCCGAGATGATCCATCACATTATGTCCAGGGGGACGCCTCATAATGAGACCTTGGCGACGTCGTTGGCCCCTGATCATGGGGATGATAGGTGCATTGGCACTATTCGTCCTCTATCTGGGCATCGTCACCCTGGCCGAGTCCTGGGATCACGCCCTGGATTTGTTCCGGGAAGATGCTCCCTTTGTGGTGCCCATTATCCTGGGGTTTGGCGTCCAGGTCGGGCTCTTCACCCACCTCAAACTGGGACTGCACCTGCCCGACGGTACACGCACTGCTGGCGCTCTCACCGGTACCGCCGGGGGTACGTCCACTTTGGCCATGGTCGCCTGTTGTGCCCACCATGTAACGGACGTGCTGCCGCTGGTGGGGCTCTCGGCCGCGGCCGTCTTCCTGGCCGAGTACAAGGTCTGGTTTATGGCCGTTGGCCTCGCCACGAACCTGCTTGGTATCCTCGTCATGCTGCGTCTGCTGCGACGGCAACGCCGTCAGGCTTTGGCCATATTAGAAGCTCAGGAGGCTTGTCACCCATGAAGCGGTTTACATTGACGCTTACGTTGCTAGGTATCGGCCTGCTGCTGATAGCATGTGGGGGGCGCCGCGAAGCCCAGGTTACGCCGACCCCGATCGTCGTCGAGCCCGTAGGTGGACCGGGCCAGATGGCGCGATCTTACCCCGTCCGCGTCAGCGATGCAGGCCGGGTGGTGGTTGAAGTTACGCCGTTGAATCTTGATCAGCCCGAGTCGACGCTACACTTCCAGGTGGCGATGAATACCCATTGGGTGGAATTAGACTACGACTTAACGCGGCTGGCCGTACTCCGCACCAACCGCGGCGATGAAGTGGCTCCCGTGCGATGGGATGGCCCGCAGGGCGGGCATCATGTCAACGGTATCCTCTACTTCCCAGCGATAGACCTGGAAGGCGTTCGCTGGATCGAGGTGGTAATCCGCGACGTGGCCGGCATACCGGAGCGTGTCTTCCGTTGGGAACTGAGACCATGAGCAGTGAGGGCATCAGATGAAACGGCCAGGTGGGAAAATGGTGAGAGCATTCATCTGTGGCCTAAGCCTGGGAGCGCTGGGGGGATGCTCCTGGCGCCTCAGGATGGGCATCGCATCCGGGCCCGACTGGTAGAGCGGTTGGCAGACCTGTACTATGCGCTGGAGTCACGCCTGGTCGCTGTGCCAGTACAGGACATCGTTCTCGCCAGCCGGGTGCGATCAGCTTTGCGTTCGGCCGGCCTGGAAGAGGGCGTGAATCTTAGCGTCTGGGGCCGGAAGGTCTACCTGTGGGAGATCGACCGAGATGCCGAGACCTATGAGCAGGTCGAGGCTGTTGTGCGAGCCGTCCCCGGCGTGAGAGAGGTGGTTAATACTTATGTGTCCCAGTGTCAGGAGAACCGCACCCGCGGTTAACACTGGAAGTAAGGCCGCCCAATGGCCAAGCAGTGTGCCTCTAACCAGGGGCGACGCTCGTGATACTGATCCCGCAGATCGGCTGTAAACTTAAACCAAACCCGCGATCTTCCTTTACGTAGGCGGCTGCACTTGTACTGTCACCCGTATCTCAACCTCCGGCTCGTCGGGATCATTGGAGGCGATATACACATACCGGAGCACCGGCCCGCTGTCGGGATGGACGCCCGAGTCGTATTGAATGATGAGACGGCCTTCCCCACCAGGCGGGATGGTCGTGGGCTCCACGCGGGCGGTGGTACAGCCACATGAGGTCGATACGGCCTCGATCTCCAGGTCGGCCTGCCCCGTATTGCGCACCGGGATCTCCGTGGTCACCACGTCTCCCTGCTGGATCGTGCCGAAGTCATAGTGGTCGGTCGCCACGGCGATATCGGGCTGTCGTCCCCCGCACCCCGCCAGCACCAACAGCGCGGTAGCCAGGATGCCCAACAGCCGCAACCTGCTCATGCAACCTCCTCCTTGGATGCGACTGGTTCCTCGCCGGCCTCAGAGTCCCCAACGCGAGCGGTGATCAGCTTAAAGATCCCGCGAGCGCCCATGTCCTCAACCCGCTCCACGATGAAGCCCGCCCGTCGGACGTTGTCCACCGTCCGTCGGTTGATATGCGGCCCTATCAGACGGGCGACCAGAGGGTCAAGCAGATCCATGATGCGTCCCAAGACGGGATGCTCGGAGCGTACATGCTCCAAGAGCACCACCCGGCCGCCGGGCTTGACAACGCGGGCCATTTCCCGCAGCCCCAGCACCGGATCGGGCACGGAACAGAATACGAACGTGGCAACGGCGCCATCGAAGGCATCATCCGGGAAATCCAGCGCCTGCGCGTCCATCTGGATCAGGGTGACATCCAGGCCCAGCCGTTCCGCCCGTCGGCGGGCCCGGGCCAGCATCTTCTCGCTCAGGTCCACACCGGTCACCCGGATATCAGGCGGGTAATAGGGCATGTTCTTGCCCGTGCCCACCCCCACCTCCAGAACTCGCGGCCCGGTCACCAACGACCACACGCGCCGACGCCAGTCACTGTATCGGCGCTCTGCCAGCGTCTCTATCAGATCATACACCGGCGCGATACGATTGTACCGCACTCGCGTCAACATCGTTTCCTTCACATCTACGGCCATGTTCGGTTTCCCTTCTGACGCGGAGCTTTCAAGGGTGGGTTTTTCCCTTGCAGGCCGACAAGGCCTCCGATGGCATCGCGGGGGTGGTCTGGAGGGGGCTGAGCCCCCTCCAGAAAACGCCTTTTTCAGCCTTTACCTGCCTCGCTTGGCCCTCATTCCCACGAAGAAGGCCAAGCCCAGGCAGGTGAGAAGCTGAAAAAATAAGCTCTTGCGGAGGGAGTTCCCTCCGCACCTCCCCTACAGGTGAAGAGCTGAGCGCGTGAGCTTCGCCTTGCACTTGTTCTGACCATGAGCGTTCCGGTTATCCAACCTTGCCCATGGGCCAGCAAGGGGAATGCCTTCGCCCACCCGTGGCAGGTTGTACGAGATCTGAAAAAGCCCTAACCGCCACTTGGTATGATAACCCATAACATCAACGCTCCCAAGCCGATCATCACCAACCCAAACCAGAGCCGAAGCTGCAGCGCATGCGCGCGCTCCCACGCGGCCCACCGCTTGGCCGTCACCCGATTGCCGACCGCGAGCAGGATGACCACCAAAGGCAGCACGAACAAGACGTTGTACAACACCAGATAGGCGATCCCCCACGCCAGCGTGGTCTTCGCATTCAGCAACGTAATGATGCTGACGTACACGCCGCCGGAACAGGGGAAGGTACAGAGCCCGACGATGAAGCCCACACCGATGGTCGCCGGAACGGTCGCCACCTTGAGCAGCTGATTCACCTTCCTGTGCGCTGCGGCCGGCATGTGCAGCTTGATCGGGAACTGCGGCCAGCGATACTCGATGAGGTTCAGGACGCCCAACCCGATCAGCAGATAGCTGCCGACACGAGCCACGAAATGCGGATCCTCGCTCAGGCGCACCGTGCTCAGGATGCCCAATCCGATGGCGAGATAGACCAGGAAAATCATGGCCACGTAAATGGCCCCAAGCTTTAGGATCTGTTCTCGCCGCTTGCGGATGGTGAACAGGAAGGCCAGAAGGAGCAGAATCACGGCAAACGCGCAGGGGTTCACGCTGTCCAGGAGGCCTGTGACCACGACGGCAGGTAAAAGCGTCGCCACGTTCGCTTCGACCGGGTCAAACAGCGTCCGGTCCGGACTGGGAGGCAACGACGGGAGCGCGTCCGCCAGAGGCGTATCGATGGGGAAGCTTCGGACCTCGCCGGCGAAAGACCACAGGCGGTATTCCTCCGGTCGGCCGTGCATCTTCGGCTGCTGGATGACCAGCTTGCGCGGCAGATCGTCGCGAGCCAGCAGCTCTTCTAACAGCTCACGAGGCACGTGTCCCAGCACGATCAACAGGCCCCCGTCCGGGCGCGGCACGAAGGCATACAGCGAATCGGCGATCCGGCGGGGCAACCCGACCTCGGCTGCCTTCTCGGCCAGCAGTTGTCGACCGCCTGGGCGGGTGAAATCGTGGATGATCGGTTGTGCCGTGACGCCACCCGCTTGCAACGCGGGGATCAGCGTCTCCTGGACATACGGCCAGCAGTCGGCGCAGCCCGCGCTGAAGAAAATGTGCATGGCATCCGGGGACCCCGATTGGGCCAGGGTTCCCGTGGCATAGCTTATGAAGATGAGCAGGCCGATGACCGGAGAGAGCAGCAACAGCCGACGACGCGTCAATGGATTGCTCCTCCGTCAGTACTCGATGATGACCGGCATGCCGATATACGCCATATCCCACAGAATCTTGGCGTTTTCGTTGCTCAACATGATGCAGCCATACGTGATCGGCGTTCCCACCAGCCCGGCCCAGGTCGGCCGCCCCGTCGTCGCGTCCCAGGGGAGGCCGTGAAAGCCGTTCTCCGTGCTGCCTGCCCAATAGATGCCCAACCAATACGGCATCCAGATATTCCATGCCGATCCGTATGCCTTACGGATCTTGCTCTGGATGTAATATGTCCCCGGCTTGGTCGGCGAGCTGCGCCGCCCCGTGGAACACACCCACTCGTATAGCAACGTATCGCCGTCATATACATAACACCGCTGACGGGATATGCTCACCTCCACCCGTTTCCCACCGCCGCGCGGGCGCGCTACCTTCGGCTTCGGGATGGCAAGCCGACGCCCAGAGAAGACGAGCGATGAGCTGCCCAGGTTGTTCGCCCGGGCCAGCGCGACCGGCGAGATGTTAAACTTTCGCGCAATGCTCGCCAGCGTGTCACCCGGCTGCACAACATACACGTCGGGGATCGAGACAGGCTCGAGTTCGGAGGCCTCCACCGGAGCCGCCGCCTCCTCACCCGATTCACTACGCTCAACGCGCGCGGGGATTGTGAGCCTCTGCCCCACACGCAGGATGTCCGAAACCGCGATACCGGAGGCCGCCGCGATGGCCTCGACGGCAACCCCATGTTCCGCCGCAATCGTTGAGAGCGTCTCGCCCGCCCGCACGATGTGCGTCATACGGCCATCCTCGGCGGTGACGCCGCGATCACGCTCGGCCTGAGCCGGGATCCGAAGCTTCTGCCCCACATAGATCGCGTTCGGGTTGCTCAATCGATTGAGCTGCGTTAGCGCCTCAACCGTCACTCCATGTTCCGTAGCGATGGCAGACAGCGTGTCCCCAGGGCGTACGGTGTGGATGCCCTCCTCCATCAACGGCAACGCACGGGCGCCAACGGAGAACGCCAGCGCCAGCACAACACCTAAGATGGGCAGCAACACCAAGCGCATGGCGAGACGCATGTCAGCCTCCACAGGAGAGGATTCGCACCGGGATCCTGGGGGAGCTTACCGGCCCTCGGCAAGCTGTACGCGGTTGGCTCGTCGATAGACCGTGATGACCGCGCCAGCGATGATGGCGATCAGAGAGGCCCACTGGGCGGGTGTGAGGCCGGCGATGTCAGTGTAACCCAGCCGGATGAACTCGATCAGGAAGCGCCCGGTGGGATACCAGATGGCGTACAGGCCCACCAGCTCCCCATCCAAGAGGCGATCTCCATAACGCCAGAACAGCAATGCGAAGCCGATCAGGTTCCAGAGCGATTCATACAGGAAGACGGGATGGAAGGTGGAAAAGGCCTCGTATCCCGCAGGTATAAAACCAAACATAATGACCTCATCATAGACAGTAGCCCCGGCACAATGTCCGGGGCTACTCATCTCGCGCGAACGCCCCTATCATGGGCTTATTTTCTATTACCTGGTGGAATCCCTGCCTCCTCATTGATCAGCAAGAGGGACGATGCTATTGCCACTTCACAAAGGCCTCGGCCCAGACGGCGGCCTCGCTATGATCGGGGTCGTTGCTCTCGATGATGACGCCACGGCGCACGCGCTGCCCGCGAACGTCGTGGAACCCTGCGTCGAAGATCAGCCGCAGGAGCGCCACCTTGCCGGGCGGAATCACCCGCGCCGTGAGTTCGGCCGTCGTACAACCACACGTCGTGTAGATACGGCTGATGGTCAGCGGCGCCTCCCCTTCGTTCCTGAGCACGAATGTGTGATCGACCACCTCGGTCGGGCCCACCTGTCCAAAGTCCCAGAAATCCTGTGGGATCACCAGCTTTGGCTGTGGCCCATCCTTCGGAAGGAAGGGGATCGGCGTTTGCGACGGCTCCATTTCGTGTACGCCGCGCAATCCTTCGTCATATACCACGTCGGCCGGATCATAGGACACGGCCGAAGCACCGACGGCCGGTGTGCGGCCCCACGCCCAGTACGCCGCGGCCACCACCAAGAGCAGTACGAGACCGCCCCCGATCAGGAATAACGGGCCTCGGGTGCGCCGACGCGATGATCGTCGGCGCACCCGGCGTTTCGACGCTCGCCCCTTGCCCATCCGTCAACGCCTCCGGGCACCGCGGATGCAACGTTGGCGAGGCACGCCCGAGGAGGCATCAGTGATGATGCCCATGGCCGTGCTCCATGCCTCCTTCTTCCTTGCCAAGGTACTTCTCCGGGTCCTTCTCGAAGGCCACTTTGCAGCCCGGGGCGCAGAAGTAATAGGTCACCCCCTTATACTCGTACGTCGCAGCCGCCTTGCTCTCGTCCACTGTCATGCCACATACTGGGTCCTTCGCCATAGCTTACCTCCTGTTGTTTCATTTGCTCGCCGGATGACCGGCGGCGTGGAGAATCTTCGGGAATTCATCGGGAAGCCCAACAGGGCCCGATCAACCGGTCGATATGTTCTCACCGGCGTTCAGGAGAACATCTAACGTACGTTGGATCCCTTCATGCAAGGCCGCGGACGGGGTTCCCGCTTCTGGAAGCTTTAGCCACGTCCTCCCGTCACGCCCGTGAGCGACCACCAACGCCGGGGAGGGAGCGTCCCCATATACGAGCAACACAGCGTATTGGCACGTACATTGAGCCGTCCCGTGATGCGGGCAACCACAGTCAGGGAGGGAGGCCAGGGCATTCCGCAGGTCGAAACTGCGATAGACGCGCAGCCCCTGCGCCTGCAAGGCCTGGGCCAGCAAGGCGATCACCTCCTGGCAATCCATCGCGAGTTCCACATATTCCGCCATCACATCAATCCGCCGTAACCGCTCTGCCCTTGAGAGCGAAACCTGTGAGAGAGCCCTTATATCGCTCTCGTCCCACTCGACACGATATCATTACGCGCATAGATCGCCGTGAGAGGAGCCCGCCAGAGTTCATGGGTTCAGACGATGTCGCCTCGCCACCGGTACCAGCCCATGCCCGCAAGATAGCCCAACAGGCCTCCCCCACCTGCTGTCAGCCAATGCACGGGATGGAGATACGTGCTCAACACCATCTCCGCGCCGAGGTACGTAAGCAGGAAACCGGCCATAAGGGAGATAAAAGCCACCAACGGTAGCCGCTCACCCTTTGCCGCCCGGCTGCGAGCCTTGCCCCTCCCTCGACGCCTGGCCCGCGATCGAGCCATGAAAAGCTCCCTCGGTTGAAATATGATCATTCAGCATCGCTTTGAATGTAGCATGCCCGATGGCACGCTACAAGAGCCGTTTGGCGTGCCTTGCCCCCGCCAAATGGCTCATATGGCTCTGGGCCCTGCCAGCACAGGCCAGGTAAAGCCGCCACATCGTCGTGTGTTTCCGAATAGACCAGGGAGCCGCTTAATCCGGTTGGGCGCCTGCCCGGCAATGTCGTCGCAGCCGAAGCCCGGCAGCCTGGGCGGCCATCACGTCGCGGAATCTTCGGCCTGTGGGCTACCCGACGCATCGCCCCTATCACCGGGCACCCACGCTTCGATGGTCGTCCCCCGGCCGGGCGCCGAGGTGACTATGAGCCGTCCTCCTACCAGTTGCATCCGCTCGTGCATCCCCATCAAGCCAAAGTGCCCCGATCGCGCCAGGTCCGTGAGGTGTTCCGGGACCCGGAAGCCGACGCCATCATCGCGAACGCGCAACCGGGTCCCCGCATCGGCGAAGGCCAGCTCGATCCAGATCCGCCGGGCGCGGGCATGACGCAGAGCGTTATTCAAGGCCTCCTGGGCGACCCGATACAGGGCGAGCTCCTGCTCGGCCGTCAGGCGGCGCGCTGCGCCTGTCGTCCGAAAAGCCGCTCCCGCTTCGTTGGCCAACGTCTCCAGCGCTGGCACCAGGCCCAACTCTTCCAGGTACGAAGGACGAAGCGCCCGACTAAACCGACGCACCTCCTCCACCGCATCGCCGATCATCGCCCGCAGCTCTGCCAGCCTCTCGGCCGCCCTGCCCGGCTCCCGCTCTAACATCCGCTGAACCATCTGCACCCGCTGGCTTAAGGCGATCAGCGTCTGCACGGTCTCGTCATGTAACTCACGCGAGAGGCGGGCTCGCTCCTCCTCCTGCGCCCGCGTCATGGCGCCCAGGTAATCTTGAACGGCCGACTGGTATCGCTGCACCTGCCGCGCCATCCGATCGAGCGTACGTCGCAGATCCTCGATCTCCTTCACCCCGCCAACCGGCTTCGCGGCCGCCTCGAAATCGCCCCGACCGATCCGATCCGCCTGCATGCCGAGCTTTTGGAGCGGCCAGACGACATAGCGCAGCCCGAAGAACAGCGTCAAGAGGGAGATCACCGTGGCGGTCAGCAAGACGAACGGCATGACCCGATCAAATCGCAGCAGAGGGGCAGCCAGGGTCTCCCAGGGCTCGCGTAGCACCAGGGCGCCACTCACCCCAGGCACAGGCGCGTAGGCGATGACATGCTCTCCCTCCGGCGTGCGAACGAGGCGAACGCCGCTTTCCCCCGCCAGCGCCTCCTGCACGCCAGGCCAATCCTCGATCGCCTCGCCCGGCGACGATGTCCCGCCAACGAAGAGAGGCTGCCCGTGAGGGCCAACCAGGACGATGTTCCCGGCAACGCCAACGCGATCGGGGTCCAGGAGCCGGCTCAGGTCGAGCGCGTCTATGGCGACGCCGGCCAGGAGCTGCCCACGCTGCTCTCCTAGGGAGACGGCCCAGATGATGGTGCGCCCATCGCTGGTCACCCTGACGGTCACCTCGTGCGGGCCGACCGAGGGCTCTGCGAGCGCCTCTGCGGCCCACGCGGGCGGCGGGTCAGGCCCGGCCACGACGCGGCCGGCCACGTCGACCACAACCAGCGTAGTTCCGGGCGGGAGGCCGGCAGCCTCCCCCACGGCCTGCCGTACCATCGACGGGTCGCCGTGGCGCAGCATCTCGGATCGGGACAGAGCCACCAATGCAACAGCATATCGATCGAGGATGGCCGATACTTCGCCCGCCAGGACCTGAACCAGCCCGGCGTCCCGCTCGGCGACCAGCGTACGCATGGAACGCTGATGGCTGCGGATCCCGGTCAGCGAGAGCGCGATGAGGAGGATCATGAAGGGCAGGATGGTCCACAGAAGAATCTGAACCCGCAACCCGCGCCATCGGCTTGATCTCATCCACACGCTCACGACGGTTCCTCGGGCAGGTGGATCAGCCCCAGTTGCAGGGCCTTGGTGACGGCCTCGGTGCGGCTGCCGACCTCAAGCTTGGCGTAGATGTTCGCCAGATGCCCCTGTACCGTTCGATCGCTGATACCCAACGCGCGTCCGATGCCCCGATTCGTCAGTCCGCGAGCCGCCAGCTCAAGCACCTCCCGCTCACGAGGCGTGAGCTGTTCGACCGGCTCGCCCAGGTGAGACTTGCCAGCCAGGTGTGCCATCAGTTTCTGCGCGACCACTGGGTCGAGAGCCGACTGGCCCCTGTAAACCGCGCGCACGGCCGAAGCGATCTCATCTGCTTCGGCCGTTTTGAGAACGTACCCGTTGGCCCCAGCCTCCAACGCGGCCAACACGAAGGGATCATCATCGTAGGCGCTGAGGATGAGAACACCGGTCGTCACCTGCTGATCTCGTATCCAGCGGGTGACATCGATGCCCGTGGCCTTGGGCATGCGGATGTCCAGGATGGCCACATCGGGGCGATGTTGTTGGATGAGCGCCTTAGCCTCCTCACCATCGGCAGCCTCAGCCACCACCACGATATCCTCATATTCTTCCAGAAACTCGCGGATGCCCTTGCGGACCACCGCGTGATCGTCGGCCAAGACCACCCGGATGGGCTCATGCATCGCTATCCTCCCGATCTTGATCCTATCGCCACTCCAGCCGGTGCGCAGCGGCGAAATCAGTATATCCCAAATAAGTACTGTTGACCAGATGGCAAGTAAGATATACAATCCGAATTGCCCGGTCCTTGGGTAGTCTCTCCTACAGTGTTGTCGGAGTGTTGCACCACATAGCGTATCCACAGCCTAAAGGGGACGCTTGGGGGCATTCGCTCCTCCAGGAAAGGGCAAATTCGATGCAGAGGAAACGATCACTGTCACGGCTCGGCGGGATGGCCGGCCTCATTGCCGCGACCTGGCTGCCGCTGTTCGTGCTCCTCTTCTTCGGCCTGATGACCGTTCAGGGGCTGGATCAGGCCCGTTTTGGTGACCCCGACCATGTCCTAGGCTTCTTCATGGCTCACCCGGCGCTGATCCGACTCACCGGCCTGGTGAACATTACTGGACTGCTCGCCGCGAGCCTGTTCGCCCTGCTCCTGGCCGATCGACTCATGACGGTTGCACCGGGCATGGCGACTCTCGGAGGCTTTCTGGCTATTTCAGGTTGGACTCTCATCCTTGTCGCCGAAACGCTCGACCTGGGGGCCTATGTAGGCCTACCGGCCATGCACACGCGAGATCCCGCAGCGGCCGCCTTGGCCTTCATCACGCTGCAGGCGGCGGGGCGCATGACTCGCACCTGGGGCTACTTGCTCGTCGCGCTGGGGATCGGGGCCCTGGGGCGAGGGATGAGACGTATGCCCGGCTGGCCTCGGGGATTGGGCATCCTCGGGCTCTCCGGCGCGGGCGTGGGGATTTTGATGTTCGGCTTTGAGTATGTCCTCGTCACGCAAACAGGTGACCCGGGCGGCGGGCTGGCCGGGCCGTTCGCCGTGCTGTTCATCCTCCTCGGGGCGGCGGTGACTGTCTGGCACGCGTGGGGTGGGATACAGTTCCTGAAGGCGAAGGATTAGAGAAAGCGACGTCCGTGAGACCAGGCCATTCGGCGGGGCCCCATCGCGGCCGGGGTAGGCCGAATGGCCAATACGATGACGAGCCAAATCGCCGTGGTCAACGGACCGATGCTCACCGATAATGAGAACGATCGAAAAGACACGCCCTTGCGCCGAAGGTCACGCTCGCCTGAAGCAATGTGGCCCTTTCAGGGAACGCATGCCTGAGGTCGGCGGAAGGCCTTCGGCCAGCCGTCGGTGCAGACCGACGATCCTCGGGCCGAGATGGACTAGTCCTCCGGCACCGATTTTGGAGGTGAGCCTTGGTGAGAGACCCCGTATGCGGTATGGAAATTGAAGAGCAGGCGGCCGTGGCCTCGCAGGTGTACGACGGCCGCACCTACTATTTCTGCTCGGAAGCATGTGAGGAGCAGTTCCTGGAGAAGCCGGAGTTCTTTGTGGGAGCCCAAAAGGAACCAGTCGCCTCATTGACCACGGGATACAACCCTGATCTGCCCGGACCGGTCCACGTGGAATTGCCTATCGCCGGATTGGACTGCGCCACGTGCGTGGTCACCATCGAGCGCAGCCTGCTTGAGGTGCCCGGCGTGGAAAAGGCCCATGTGAACTTCGCTTTGGGGAAAGCCCATGTGACGTACGACCCCCACCGCGCAGATCTGGAACAGATCGTGGGGGCCATCAAGAAGGCCGGCTATGACGTCGGCGCCGCCGAGATGCGGGTACGCATCGCCGGGCTGCACTGCGCGTCCTGCGTGGCGTTCGTGGAGGAGGCGTTGCACCGGGTGCCTGGTGTGCTGGAGGCCACCGTGAGCCCCGGCACGGAGACGGCTCTGATCCGCTATGTGCCGGGTCAGGTGGATTTCGCTGCGGTGAAGGCGGCCATCGAGTCCACCGGCTACAAGGCGGTCCATCGGCTGGAAGAAGAGGAACCGCCGGATCAGGAGGCCGCGGCCCGGGAGCGGGAGTATCGCACGTTGATGCGCAAGTTCTGGTTCGCGGCGATCGTCTCCATCCCGATCCTGCTAACCTCCTATCCGGAGTTCGTGCCCTTCCTGCGAGACCTTCCGCGAACGACGTTACGCCTGATCTGGGCCGTGGACGCGGTGCTGGCACTGCCGGTACTGTTCTGGTCCGGCCAGCGCTTCTTCACCGGCGCGTGGTCTGCCTTTAAGCACCACAGTGCCGACATGAACACGCTCATCGCCCTGGGTACCGGAGCGGCGTGGCTCTATTCTGTGGCCGCCATCGCCGTTCCCCAGGCCTTCCCGGAGGGGACGGCCGAGCCCTTCTTTGATGTGGCCGCCGTGGTCATCGCGCTGGTCGTGCTGGGTCAGGCGCTGGAGGTGCGAGCTAAGGGACGCACCAGCGAGGCGATCAAGAAGCTGCTGGACTTGCAAGCGAAGACGGCTCGCGTGGTTCGTGACGGCCGCGAGATCGACATCCCCGTCGAAGAGGTCCTGGTGGGAGACATCGTCATCGTGCGTCCCGGCGAAAAGATCCCGGTGGACGGCGTGGTCATCGAGGGAACATCATCGATTGATGAGAGCATGATCACCGGCGAGCCCATCCCGGTGGAGAAGAACCCCGGCGATGAGGTCATCGGTGGAACCATCAACAAGACGGGCGCCTTCCGGTTCAGGGCGACCAAGGTAGGCAAGGACACGGCGCTGGCGCAGATCGTCAAGCTGGTGCAGCAGGCCCAGGGGACAAAGCCGCCCATCGCCCGGCTGGCCGACGTGATCAGCAGCTACTTCGTGCCCACGGTGATGATCATCGCCGTGCTGGCCTTCCTGATTTGGTTCAACGTGGGACCGGAGCCCCGGCTGGCCTTCGCCCTGGTCACCGCGGTGACCACGCTGGTCATCGCCTGCCCGTGCGCTTTGGGCCTGGCCACCCCCATGAGCGTCATGGTGGGCGTGGGTAAGGCGGCCGAATACGGCGTGCTTATCCGCAACGGGGAGTCGCTCCAGAAGGCGGCGGAGCTGGACACCATCGTGCTGGACAAGACGGGCACGGTCACCAAGGGGAAGCCCGAGCTGACGGACGTGGTGGTTGCGGACTCCGGGCTGCCGACAGAGGAATCGCCGAATGCGGATCGCTCCGCTCCGGGCCACGATCCGGAATCCGCCATCCTGTGGCTGGCCGCCAGCGTGGAGAAGGCTTCAGAGCACCCTCTGGCCCAGGCCATTCTGGACGGCGCCCGGGAGCGAGGCATCGAGCCGACAGATCCGAGCGATTTCAGGGCCATCCCGGGGCACGGGATCGAGGCCACGGTGAACGGCCGCAGGGTGTGGCTAGGGAACCGCCGGCTGATGGAGCGTGAGGGGGTGGATATCACCTCTCTGCTGGATCGGGCCGAAGCGTTGGAGGCCGAGGGGAAGACGGTCATGTTCGTCGCCGCGACGGTGGGTGATCGGCCCACGGCGGTCGGGTTCATCGCGGTGGCCGATACGATCAAGGAGGATTCCGTTCCTGCCATCCGCGCGCTGCAGCAGATGGGCCTGGAGGTCATCATGTTGACGGGCGACAACCGCCGCACGGCGGAGGCGATCGCCCGTCAGGCGGGCATCACTCGGGTGCTGGCAGAGGTGTTGCCCGAGCAGAAGGCGGCCGAAGTTCGTGCATTGCAGCGAGAGGGTCGCAAGGTCGGCATGGTGGGCGACGGCATCAACGACGCGCCGGCGTTGGCCCAGGCGGATGTGGGTTTCGCCATCGGCACGGGGACGGACGTGGCCATCGAGGCCGCGGACATCACGCTGGTCGGCGGCAGCCTGCGGGGCGTGGTCACGGCCATCGAGACCTCAAAGGCCACGATGCGCAACATCCGGGAGAACCTGTTTGGGGCCTTCATCTACAACACGTTAGGCATTCCCGTCGCCGCGGGGCTGCTGTACCCGTTCTTCGGCATCCTGCTCAACCCCATCATCGCTGGCGCGGCCATGGCCTTCAGCAGCGTCACAGTGGTCAGCAATGCCAACCGCCTGCGCCGCTTCCGGCCCCAAGTGACGTGAAGACCTTTTTGAGCGCACTTGAGCTTGCTGAGCCTGGGATTTTCAGTCCCAGCAAACTGAGGACGCCTCTGCTTGTAAGGAGGGAGTTATGAGTGGGATACAATGGCTGGTGAATATCGCGGGGCTGGGTGTGATCGTCTGGATCGTGTGGTACTTCTGGTTATATGAGAGGAAGGGTGTGGTCGCGGCTGAGGCCGGCGATGTCCAGGAGGTGCGTATCCGGGTGAAAGGGGGGTACGATCCGGACGTGATCGTGGTCAAGGCTGGTAAGCCGGTGCGCCTGCACTTCTATCGTGAGGAGGAAGTCTCGTGCAGTGAGATGGTGATCTTTGAAGACTTCAATCAATCGGCCCATTTGCCGCCTTTCCAGGAGACGGTGGTGGAGTTGACACCCCAGGAACCAGGCGAGTACGGCTTTCAGTGCCAGATGGGGATGCTGCGCGGAAAGCTGGTTGTAGAGTAAACCGAACGCTGTACATGACATAAGATGGCCGAAGGCATCGCCTTCGGCCATCTTATATTTCCCAAAGTGGAGGATTCCCCTCGCGCTAGGTCCAGCCGGCCTGTGTCGGCCGTATCGCCGTCCGCCAACCCGGGGCCGAGGACAGCCGCGCGTGCAGCATCAAGGGAAGATAGAGGTCATTCGCTCGGATGGGTGGCGTGGGCGTGATCGCGAGCGCCGGGGAGGAGAACGCGCGCAGGATCAGAGGGAGATAGAGCCTCCCCTGAACCCTTCGCGTCGGCGTCATGGTCGGCGTATACGTCGGCGTGGGCGTGAATGTGGGCGTGTAAGTCGGCGTACGCTTGGGCCACACCGTAGGCCCGTGAACGGGCGTAGGCGTGGGTGTGGGTGTAGGCGTCGGTGTGTTGGTGGGCGTCGGTGTGTTGGTGGGCGTGGGCGTGTTGGTCGGTGTCGGTGTGTTGGTTGGTGTCGGCGTGTTGGTAGGCGTCGGTGTGTTGGTGGGCGTGGGCGTTGCCGTCGGCGTGTTCGTTGGCGTCGGTGTATTGGTCGGTGTGGGGGTGTTAGTGGGCGTGGGCGTCACCGTAGGCGTGTTGGTTGGTGTCGGTGTGTTAGTAGGCGTCGGCGTGATCGTGGGGGTAGGTATCACGGTCGGCGTGGGCGTAGGCGTGCTGGTCGGTGTAGCGGTTGCCGTGCCGGTTGGCGTCGGGGTCGGCGTCACCGCCTGGTTGGTTATAGACAGGCGATAAGCGACGGAAATGTAGGTATTGCCCGCCAGATCGGTGATCTGGATGCGGATGGTATAGTCGCCCGGCATGAGGGTGGTGGGATCGACGGGAAACTGCCAGGCGACGGTGTTGGTGACGACGGAGGTCCAGGTCAGCGGGATCTGCTGCTGGGTGCCATCAGGCGCGGTGAGGAGCGCGATGATGGACTGGATGCCCGTGCCGTCCGTGGCCAGGCCATCCAGCACCACCGCGGCCTCGGTCTCCTGAATGGACATGGCGAGACGCGTTTGGGTGATGGTCGCGGTGGGCGCGATGTTGTCCACGGTCACGGTGAACCATTGGGTGACGGTGATGTTGCCCGCCCCGTCCATAGCCATGAAGCGCAGCGTCTGGGTGATGCCGTCCGCCAAAGGCAGGGGCCACGTCGCCACCCAGTTCACCACCCCGTTCACGTCAGGCTCAAAAGCCGTTGCGTTCTGCCAGGCGGTGGGATCCTGGGCGAACTGGAAGGCTACATCGATGGGCAAGCCCGTGTATTGCGATAGCGGCCCCAGGTCTATGGCCTGCCCCGTGATGGTCCCATAAGCCCCGGTCAGGTACGGGGGAACATTCACGTCGATCTGGGGCTCCGTCGTGTCCACCAGGAAGGTCTTACTGATTTCGGTGGACTGGCCGTAGACATCCACCGCGCGTATGCGCACGTCGAAGGTGGACGCGCTCGCGGGGACGTTCACCGGGGCGATCCAGTTCTGCGTGCCGATGGCAGGCTGCCACGTGGCCCCTCCGTCGGTGCTGTAGGCCACCAGCGCCACGGCCGTCCAATCCCGGGCGACGCCGGTCAGGTACCGGAATCCCGTGCCGATGTAATCCCCCGGCGGACTGGTGATCTGCACCTGCGGCGCGTCGGGGTCCACGTAGTAAGAGAGGCTGAGGTCGTTCACCACGGTGGCGCTGATGAACTGGGTCACGCTGAGCAGGGTCTGGGTGATGTTGGCCAGGTTGCCCGTGATGACGCCCGTGATGGTGATGGGCAGGGTGGCGCCGGGCGCCAGCGTGGGCACGTCCAGGGTCCACGCGGGGTCCAGCGCGCTACACTGAGCGCAGGTCACGCCGCTGACCTGGGTCAGGCTCAGGCCCTGGGTGGGCGTGAGGACCAGGCTGGTCACGGGCACGGTCACGGCCTCCAGGTTGGTCAGCCTGAGGGTGTAGGTGACCGGGGTGCCCGGCCCCACCGGCCTGAGCGCGGGCGGGTCCTGTGCCGCGGCGATGTCGATCCACGTGCGCACAGGTTGCACGTCAGCCAGGGCCAGGAGTGGGTCGCACAGGGTACGATAGGTGTAATAGTAGTGGAATTGTCCGTCGAGCTCGTTGGTGGTGGGGAAAGCGCTCCACACGCCGCCCCACGGGTTTTCCGCAAACGCGAGGAGATAGGCCTTGTCGTCGAGGTTTGTCGGGATGTTCCACGGGATGCGCACCTCGGTGTCGCCGTTCAGGCCGTTGGCAAATTCCA
>DUEN01000058.1 GCA_011176545.1 Caldilineae bacterium
GGGTGCCCGGCTCAAATACAGGCGCGACCAGCAGCTCCCGCCCCAGCATGTATTGAAGATCTAAAGTGTGCGTGTTGGGATCGTCTTGAAACTCCAAGACCATCGGACGCAACACAGGGAGCCCGTATTGGCTAGCCACATGGGCATAGCTGTACAGGTAGGGGATCAACCGATATCGCAGATGAACCATGCGGCGAAATGCGTCCAACGCCTGCGTCCCGAACGCCCATGGCTCCCGCGGGGTTGTGCCGTGACAGCGCGCGTGGGAGCAGAGCAGCCCGAACTGGGCCCATCGCACATATAGCTCTGGATCGGGCGCGCCCAGGAACCCGCCGATGTCGTGGCTCCAGAAAGGGATGCCCGATAGCCCGATGCTGAGCCCGCCCCACAGGGTGCAGGCCATGTTAGGGAAGTTGCACCGTTGATCGCCGCTCCAGTGCACCGGGTAGCGCTGTGAGCCGGCCCACGCCGAGCGCGCCCACACCACAGCCTCGCCCTGGCGCGCCGCTTCCAGTGCCTCGTACACGGCCCGATTGTACAGCACGGGATACAGGTTGTGCATCTCGCGCCCAGTCATCCCGTTGTGGAACACGGCGTCCTCCGGGATGGCCTCGCCGAAGTCGGTCTTGAAGGCAGCCACCCCCCAATCGATCAGCCGGCGAAGTAGGCGCTGATACCAGGCCACGGCCTCCGGGTGGGAGAAGTCCACGATGCCGCATGGGTTCGGGGCATCGCTGGGGATGGTCGGGGCATAGTAATAGATGGAACCATCAGGACGCCGGGCGAAGTAGCCTCGCTCCGCGGCCTCGGGAAATACCTCCGAATCGCGCGGCACCCAGGGATGAATCCACAGGCAGACCTTGAACCCCTGGTCGCGCAGGCGGCTCAGGAACTCCGGCGGGTTGGAGAATGCTTCCTTATTCCAGATGAGATCGGCTTGCCTCCGGGGGCGCAGCCAAGCCGGATCCAGATGAATCACATCGCAGGGGATGTCCTCAGCGCGCAGCCGCCGGGCGACCTCCTCGACCTCCTGGCGGGTCTCGTAGCTGGCCTTGGACATCCACAGCCCGAAGGACCAGCGAGGTGGGACAGGAGCACGGCCGGTCAGGTCGGCGTAGTGGCTCAGGACGTCTTGCAGGCTGGGGCCATACAGCACGAAGAAATCCATCACTGGGTCGTCGCTTTCTACAACGGTGGAGAGGCTGCTATGGTGGCCGCTCCCCAGATCGAAGCGCAGGCGATGAGTGGTATGGAAGAAGAGCCCATAGCCGCGCGAGCTGAGCAGGAGAGGCACGTTCTTGTAGGCCCGCTCGTCGGAGGCGCCCCAGGTATTGAAGTTCCACAGTTCGATCCGTTGGCCCCGGCGGTTCAGGGGCATGAACCGTTCCCCCAGGCCGTACAACTTCTCGTCGGGTGTCAGGTAGAACGACTCGACGCTGCCTGATAGCCTCTCTTGTTCATCACGGCGGTAACCCAGGGGGAGCGCGCGCAGCCAGCCGCGCAGGTTCGTATCCTCCGGATGCTCGCGGCAGATCAGATGCCCCTCCGCCTCGTGGATAGCGAGACGCCATCGTCGCGTGTCCAGCGTGACCCACATCGCGCCAGTATCGAAGGCGAGCTGGCCGTCCTGCTCCTGGACCTCTACGTCGAAGGGCTGGGGCGCGCCCTGGAGCAGGCCGAGGTCGGAGCGCGCCGAGACACCGGGTGGGATCAGGCGCACCCGCAGCACCTGAGGCTTCCAGAGCTGGATCGCCACGGATGCTGCTTCGCCGCCATCGGTAATGCATTGGAGCCGGAGCGTGTCGCCGTCCAGGGACCAATCCGTCACCTGTTGGACGAGCTGTAGCCCCCGCTCCCAGGGCCATGGCGCTAACAGACCCCCCAGCGTCATGTTGGGATTATCGAAGGTCGCTTCTGCGTATTCCTCCGAGGCTTGACACATGTCGGGCTCCTATGCATGGTGGATGAACGGGCCGCGGTGGTTTACCCCTTTAGCCCCGTCAGCGCTACGCCCTGCACGATGAAGCGCTGCACGAAGATGTAGAGGATGATAATCGGCATGATGGCGGCGACGGACGCCGCGGTGAACAGGCCGTACTCCACGAAATAGACGCCGATGAATTCCACCAGGCCGAGTGTGAGGGGGTACATGCGGCTTTCGGTGGCCACCACCAGGGGCCAGAGCAGGTCATCATACTTGAAGATGAAAACGAAGACCACCATCGCGGCCAGGCTGGAGCGCACCAGAGGCAGCACGACCCGCCAATACGTGCTGAGCAGACCGGCGCCGTCGATCCTGGCCGCGTCGATGAGGTCATCGGGGATGCCAAACATCGCCTGGCGCATGAGGAAGATCCCGAAGGGATAGAACACCCAGGGCAGGATCATGCCCCAATAGGTGTTCAGCATGGGGATATGGAATGTCCGCTCGATGCGGAGTAGTAGGCCGTGCAGCGGGATGATATACGTCGCGAAGGGCACGGTCATGGTGGCCACGATGCCGTAGAACAGCAGATCCCCGAACCGGGAGCGGTGCTTGACGAGGACGAAGCCGACCAGGGTGCTTGTGAACAGGACGATGATGGTCGTTCCACCCGCGTAGATAAAAGTGTTCAGGAAGTAGCGAGCAAACTGCGGCGTCCACACGCCGATGTGGTGCTCCAGAGTGAAGCTCCGCGGCCAGAGGGTGGGAGGCACGCGCAACAGTTCGCTGGATTTTTTTACGGAAGCCGTGATAACCCAATAAAAAGGGAAGAAGAAGATCAAAGAGAAGAGCAGAAGTCCAAGATAGAGAACCGCATGTTCGAGCGCTTGGCCCAATCGGATGGAGATGCGTGGACGCGTGACCATTCGGGTGATCGGACGCTCTGTGGTCGTCGTAGGCATGAGAGGCTACTCCTCCAGGCTGGATGGCACGAAACGGAACTGAAAGAGGGTGATGAGCACGATGATGACGAAGAAGATGACGGACATCGCGCTGGCGTACCCTTCCTTGCCATAGCTGAAGGCCGTCTCATAGATGTTATAGACCACAGTGTGCGTGGCGTAGTTAGGGCCGCCGCGTGGCTCTGATACGGCCCCCTGACCGCCAGTCATGACATAAACCTCGGTGAACATCATCAAGGTGCCGATGGTGTTGATGATGAGCACGAACAGGATCGTTGGCATCAGCAAAGGAAGCGTGATGTTCAGGAAACGACGCCAACGGGAGGCGCCGTCGATCATGGCGGCCTCATAGTAGACATGAGGGATCGCCTGCAGGCCGGCTAGGTAGATCACCATGGCGTAGCCAATGTTCTTCCACACCCCCACGATCGCGAGGGAAGGCAACGCGGTCTTGGAGCTGCGCAGCCAGCGCACCGGTCCTAGCCCGATCAGATCGAGGGCCGCGTTGAACAACCCAATCCTGGAGGGCTCGAACATGTAGCGCCAGACCACCGCCACGGCCACCAGGGGCACGACATAGGCGATAAAGTATGCAGCAGTGAAGAAGCCGCGCAGCGTCAGACTGGTGACGCTATTGACGAAGACGGCCAGGATCAATCCCAGGACCATGACGCTGGGTACCACCATGAGTGTGTAATTGAAGGAAACCTTGAGAGATTTGAGGAAGACTGGGTCATCCGTGAAAAGGGTTTTGTAGTTCCTGAGACCCACCCACTCCATCTGGAAGTACTGTTTTCTAAACAGGCTCCACGCAAACGTTTGGGCGATGGATTGCCACAGGACGAGGATGAAGAAGGCGGCGGTCACCAGGAGCACCAGAGTCGCGACCCAATCTTTGGGCAGCCAGCGTTGATTCATCTTCAACCCCTGAACAAGAGAACCCCGGTTTCTCGGCGAAACCGGGGTTCTAAGCTGTATGGCTATCGCTCCGTCATCCAAATCGGGTTAGCTTCCCAACCCTCCTTGCCCAGCAGGAAGCTACCGTAATCGCTTGCCTCGAGGATCTTTTGCATCTGTGGCTTTACCTGAGCGATCGCGTCGTCGATGGGCACACCCTCGTCTCGGATCAGGGACCAGGCATTGCCCCAAAGCGGGACGATCTCGATGGGCCAGATGCCAGGCGCGCGGTAGTTGCCAGGTTGCGTGGTGATCGCGATGGCGCGCCAGCGAGGATTCTCCGGGGTAAAGTCCGGCTCGTCCCAAAGCTCCAACAGGGACGGATGTGTGCCTCGGAACTTGACGTAACGTCGTTGATAGTCCGGCCCCACCAGGTAACGCCACAGAGTCCAGGTCGCTTCCAGCCGATCGGGGTCCTCCGACTGACTCGTCACGGCGAAGCCGAGGTCGTCAGATGCCCGGCCATATGGCGGCTCTCCAGTGAACGTGGGGTTCACCACCGTGCCCCATTGCAGGTCGGGGTACTGGTTGGTGAGGAAACCCTGGACCCATGTCCACTCATAAGCGGTGACGGCCATCCCCTGCCCCAACCGGTCGCGCGGTGTCAGCGGCGAGAAACGACTGTCCAGTTTATACTTGTCGAATAGATCCAAGACGAACTGATACGCCGCTTTCATCTCCGGGGAGTCGATCAGGACCTCTTTATGGTTCTTATAGGTCCAGCCACCCATCTGGAAACAGACCGCGTCGGCCAATGCGCTGCCGCTGCCGGCAAAGGTGAAGCCCCATTGCTTGACCTCATCCCCATCCCAGATGGTCAGCTCTTGCGCCCACTTAATGAAATCTTCCCATTTAGTGGGGATGTCCTCCCAAGTATAGCCGTACTTGTCCAGCAGTTCCTCATTGTAATGAACAGCGCTGGTCATGTTTCCGTTGGGGAGCGCATAGTACTTGGCATCGGGAGAGCCCAACGGGATCTTATAAACGTCCGCCACACGCGCACCCATCTCGACGCGCACGTCGATTACTCCCTCTGGGATCGGCTGGACGAATCCGTTGAACCACAGACCGGGCAGATGGGTCTCATCCAGCGAGCTGAGGTCAGGAGCCTGACCAGCCTGATAGGCGGTGGCCATCTTAGCAGGAATATCCGGCTCGGGGATGAACTGGATGTCTACCTCAATATTAGGGTTGCGCACCTGAAATTCGCTCTTCATCACCTCCTTGGTCATCTCATTGATGGTGCGGCGGTCGGTGAACCACGCGATGAGCTTGACCTTCTCCTTTTCTGCTGGCGGGGGTGCGACCTCGGGAGCCGGAGCTGGAGCTGGAGGCGCGCAGGCCGCGATAAAGGCACCGACGGCCGTACCACCTGCGAGGGAAAGAAACCGTCGCCGACTAAGGGATCGGGAAACCGAGGCGCTCATTATTACTCTCCTTTCACGACAAGCCACTTGCGTGGCCTTTAGGGGGACCCAAAAACCGACACTGACAATGGAGGTGTTCGATGAGGGACAGTGAGCAGGTTAAAGACCACTACATCAACGTACAGGGGAAACTTGCGCTAATATCCTAACATATCTACAGCCATGTGTCAATGAGCGGCGGTCTCGCCTTTCTGGACTGTCGCGGAGGTTCCCCCTTCCAGTGTTTCCTCCCCCTGTTCCGGGGGCTCCTCAGGCACATGCGAGGTGTCATTGACGCAGAGGACGCGCGGCCCCCAGGGATACATCTCGACGATCGTCAGCGAGGCCGGGCTGATCACGATGCGCTGGAACAGGTCCAGATGAACGCCCAGATAGTGTGCCACGCAAGCCTTGATGACGTCAGCGTGGGAGACGACGGCCACCGTCTCACCCGGATGGGCCCGAATGATCACGTCGAGAGCGTGCAAGGCGCGTGACTGCATCTCGTGAATGCTCTCCCCGTTAGGGAATCGTGTTCCCGAGGGGAAGACACGGACGATCTGCCATAGCTCAGCCTGCTCCTTCTCGATCTCCTCGAAGGAGCGTCCCGTCCAATCGCCATATCGAATCTCGCCTAAGTCGTCGCGGATATGGATGGGCAAGCCGTGTGGCTTGGCGATGATCTCTGCCGTCTCGACGGTGCGCTCCAGCGGGCTGCTGTAGATCGCGTCGATGTGCTCATGAGCCAGCCGATCGGCCAGAGCCTGTGCTTGACGAAGCCCTTGCTCATTAAGATGGACTCCTGGGGTCCACCCGGCCAGCTTCTTCCCAACCCAATCGTTCAACGCGTGTCGGATGAGCAGTAGCCTGGTGGGCTTATGTTCGGTCTGGGTCTCTGAAGTCTTCTTGGCTTCTCTCTCGCTCAACGGATCCTCCTCCAAACCTCTTACGTTTTACGCTTTACGTTTTACTCTTTACTCCGGAACCACATCCGCTAGATCAACCAGCCAATCCTCGACGTTATGACCGCCATTAGGTCTGAACGGATGCTTGTCACCGCTGTCGGCGCGCAACCCCAACGTGAATTTAAGCTCATCACCGCGCTTGAGGAGCTTGACCAACAGGTGGTTGGGCCCCTGGCGTAGCTGAGCTCGATGCACGTTATTGAAGGGAGCCCACCATACGTACTCGTCCACCTCGGCGATGAGTTCGCCGTTTAGATAGAGGCGATAGCCATCATTGTTACCGATGACGATGTACACCGGACGATCTTCTGGGGAGATGATGGTGCGAGCCAGGTAGGCGCAGTAGGGACCGCGCAGCCCAACGAGCCGGGAGAGGTCAATCTCGTGCTCGTATGAGGGAATGACTGCCGGTCGTCCCAGCTTCTGTGACCACTCTCGATATAGGCGCTCCACGTCGATATCCGGCTCCGGAAGATACGGTCGCTGCAGGGAGACGAAGTGTTGATTGAAGCGTCGCCGCTGCTGTACCAGGTCGTTCTCATCTGGAAGCGCGTCATAGTACACGCCCAGGAGCCGCCACAGCCCGGCGCCTGCGATTCCGAAGGTGTATTTGACCGGCGGACTCGCGTTGAGTCGGGCCGTGAAAAGGTTGCGCATGGGCCACTCTGTGACCTTGACTGGAGCGTGCAACGTGATCTTCACAGATCGATGCACGGGATCCACCGCCGCGACCTGGGGTACAATAGTCCACCCGGGCGGTCCCTCGATGGTCAACTCGCCGCGCCGTGGGACCTCCCCCTCGAGATGGACGGTTACCTGTACCACATCGCCTGGTGCGGCCGCGGGCAGCCCCTCATATGTCGCGGATAGCCGGGTTCGCGGCGGTCGGGCCGTGGCCGGCAGCGGCGCCACCTCCGGCGCGCCGTCGATGTGCACGCCGGTGTGGCACTCCTGGGCCAGCAGCACGCCCATGCGCGCCGTGTCCCGAGCCAGCGCGGAGAGGGTCATCTCCGGCCGACGGTATTGGATGCCCATCACCAACTCGTCGCCGATGCGCTCCTTCAGCGGCGCGGGGATGCGGCTGGCGCCCAGGATCTGACCGATCAGCGCGCCGGCGGTGGCCAACGTGCAATCGGTGTCGTAGCCACAACGCAGGGCTGCCAGCAGCGTCTCCTGCAAATCGTTGCCCCCATACAGCAGGGCTAGGAATGTAAATGGCACGTTGATCTGCGAGTCGCAAGCCTCTGGGATGCCAGCCAGTGCCATTAGTCGGTCGCGGGCATCCCGCAGGCTCAGCCCCTCGTCGTAAGCCTGGAAGGCCGCGCGGGTCAGTCGCTCGATGGGGGTGTCTTTGGGCAGGTAATGTATGAACATGGCGGCCAGGCGACGCACATCGGGCACGAAGAAGGCCATAGAGGCCATCGCCGCCAGCATCTTCTCGGCCCCAATGGATTGCTCCGTATGGTCGAGGGAGCCATCCATAGTCGCGTAGCGGGCGGCCAGGTCGGGCGCGCCGGGGAAGACGTACCCCCATATCTCGGCGCGGATCGGGCAGCCCATGCCAGTCTCCCAGAACTGGTTGGTGAACCGGCCGGACATGGGCGGGTGGATGCCTAGCCGCCAGTTGCGGCGGAAGATACCGTATTCGTTGAAGGGATACCAGCACCATTCCAGCCAGGCGGCCGCCAGGTCATCGGCCGTCAGCGCGGCCCCCTTCTCTTCCAGCACCTTCAGCCACAAGATCTGCAGATCGAGGTCGTCGTTAGGAGGCATGCGGTCGGGGAACATCTCATCCGGGCTGATCTCGATCCAGCCTTTATACCCTTCGAAGCGAGCACCGATGGCACCCCCCATCGACTTACCGATCCATCCGCCTAGAATTTGATCCAGATAACGGTCGTATGAGAGATGCATGGGAGAACTCCTTGCTATATATCGTAATGTCTACGGGAGTGGGCTATCCAGTTTGCAAGCTGTCTTCAATCGCCATTGTAATGGGCATTATGGTATATCGACGTCGTGATGTCAAAGATATAGTGAAGGGATGTTCCCCTACAACATAGCATGAGGAGGGCAACGTAATGGAGTACCGGTTTTTGGGGAAGACGGGCTTGAAGGTAAGCGAGCTCTGCCTGGGATCCATGACCTTTGGGCGGGAGGCGGATGAGGAGACGAGCTGGCGGATCTTGGATCGCTTCGTGGAGGCCGGTGGCAACTTCATCGACACGGCCGACGTGTATTCGCAAGGCGTATCGGAGGAGATCGTTGGCCGCTGGATGAAGGATAAGCGCCGGGAGGATCTCATCATCGCCACTAAGGTGCGCTTCCCTATGGGCGATGGCCCCAACGATGTGGGCCTCAGCCGAAAGCACATCCTGGCTGCCGTGGAGGCCAGCCTGCGTCGGCTGAACACTGACTACATCGACCTCTATCAGGTTCATGCATGGGACGACGCCACCCCATTGGAGGAGACGCTGAGCACGCTGGATGACCTCGTGCGCAGCGGCAAGGTGCGCTATATCGGCGCCAGCAACTTCAGCGGCTGGCAGCTTCAGAAGGCGATCGACATCAGCAAGCAGATGGGATGGGAGCCGTTTCGGTGCTTGCAGCCACTCTACAACCTGCTCGATCGCTCCACGGAATGGGAACTGATCCCGGTCTGCATCAACGAGGGCGTCGGCGTGATCCCGTGGAGCCCCCTGCGCGGCGGATGGCTTACCGGGAAATATCGACGTGGGATGGAGAAGCCGCCGGAGGGCACTCGGGTGGATCTGGCTGAGCGGCAGGGGTGGAGCGAGTCATGGAGCCGCTACAATAACGAGCGCACCTGGCGCGTGATCGACGAGCTCCTGGCCGTAGCGGAGGAGATCGGCAAGACGCCCGCCCAGGTGGCTATCAACTGGCTGTTGCGACAGCCGGGAGTCACAGCGCCTATCATCGGCGTCCGTAATCTGGAACAACTGGAGGACAACCTGGGGGCCAGCGGCTGGGCGCTGAGCGAGGAGCATGTGAAGCGCTTAAGCGAGGTGAGCGCCGTCGAACTGCCTTATCCTTACGACGTATTGGAACGTGTTCGACGTCAGTAGAGGCTCATACAAAAGCGGGCGGCTGTCTTATCCACAGCCGCCCGCTTTTTGCTATTTCTCTTCCTCGATCATCCGCGCGAGATACTCATCATGCTTTTCAGCTAGATCGTTCGCCCCAGAATCGAAGAGACCTACGATATCCCACAACGGATCCTCCTCAACCGGTACCTCTGCTAGAATCCGATCCACACCTTGACGGATCAACTCTGCCGATGGAAACACCGCGCCGTTTAGCTAGTGCACGCAGAGCTTCTAGCTGTTCCAGGCGTAAATAAACCTGTAGGGGCTTTTGGGTAAAGGTTGCCATAGTAACCTCTCCCGGGACGATGTATCTTTAGATGATGTGGAAAAACTCTCTATCCCGCCCGGCCGGTGATGTAATCCTCCGTCAATTTCTCTCGTGGATGCGTGAAGAGCTGTTCCGTAGGGCCGAACTCGACCAGCTTCCCCAGCCAGAAGAACCCCGTCCAATCCGAGACGCGGGCCGCCTGCTGCATGTTATGAGTGACGATGATGATGCAGTAATTCTCCTTCAGGCTCTGCATCAGCTCCTCGATTCTCAACGTGGCGATGGGGTCCAGGGCCGAGCAGGGCTCATCCATCAGGATGACCTCCGGTTTGACGGCGATGACGCGGGCGATACACAGCCGCTGTTGTTGTCCCAGGGAGAGGCTCAACGCGTTCTCACCGAGCTGATCCTTTACCTCATCCCACAGGGCGGCCCCGCGTAAACTCTCCTCTACGATCTCGTCCAGATTGTTCCTCTTGTGCAAGCCCAACACGCGCGGCCCGAAAGCGACGTTATCGTAGATAGACTGAGGGAAGGGATTGGGGCGCTGAAACACCATCCCAACCCGCTTGCGCAGCTCGACCACGTCCGTGTCCGGCGCGTAGATGTCCTGTCCGTCGAGGAGCACTCGCCCCTCCACCCGGGTGCCTGGGATCGTGTCATTCATCCGGTTCAGGCAACGGAGGAAGGTGGACTTACCACATCCCGATGGGCCGATCAACGCCGTGATCTGCCGATCCTGGATCTCCAGGGAGATGTCCTGCAAGGCAGGCTTGCCGCCGTAGTAGAAGTAAAGATGCTCGACGCGGATCTTCGCCATAGGCTCGTATCAGGCTCCCTTGTGTAAGCTCGCAACACGCTCCAGGGATATCAGATCATCCAAATCGCCCGGTGATGTAATCCTCCGTCCGTTGATCGCGCGGGGCCGTGAAGATCCGACTGCCCGGCCCATGCTCGATCAGCTCCCCCATGAGGAAGAAGGCCGCGTAGTCGGCCACGCGGGCGGCCTGCTGGACACTGTGAGGCACGATCACGATCGTATAATGCTGCTTCAACTCGTAAAGCGACTCCTCGACCTTGCCGGTGGAGATAGGGTCCAATCCGGAGGTGGGCTCATCCAACAGGAGAACCTCGGGCTCCAGAGCCAGGCTACGAGCGATGCATAGCCGCTGTTGCTGCCCACCGGAGAGCGCGCTGGCCGGGCTGTCCAGGCGATCCTTGACCTCGTCCCAGAGAGCGGCCTGCTTCAGGCTCCGTTCCACGATCTCCTCCAGCCGGGCCCGATCCCGTATGCCCGCCAACCGTGGGCCATACTCGATGTTCTGCCGGATCGTGCCAGGTAGCGGCAATGGCAACGCGAAGACCATGCCCACCCGCCGGCGTAACTCGGAGACGTTCACACCAGGGGCATAGATGTCCCGCCCATCTAGCAGGATACGCCCAGACATCTCGGTCCCGTCGATCAGGTCGTTCAGCCGATTAATCAGACGCAATAAGGTCGTCTTACCGCCACCCGCGGGACCGAAGAGCACCGTGATGGCATTGGCCGGTATGTTCAATGTGACGTTACGCAAGGCGGGCTTGCCGCCGTAGGAGTAACTGACGTTTTCGATTCGGATCTTGGGTTCGTTCCGTTCCTTTGACATTCCGCTTACGCCTTACGCTTTACGTTTTACTCCCCCCCATCACCACTCTCGCCGCCGCCGATAGTAGCTGCGGATAACCGTGGCGACGACGTTCATGGAGAGCACCAGCGCCAACAGTACGAGGGCGGTACCATACTGGATCCCCAATGGCATTCCCGGGACCTGAGTGCTGATAACATACAGATGATAAGGGAGGGCCATCGTTGGATCGAAGGGAGAGCGCGGCAGCCGCGGCAGATAGAACGCCGCCACCGTGAACAGGATCGGCGCCGTCTCCCCGGCTGCCCGGAGCAGTCCCAAGATAACGCCTGTGATGATGCCCGGGAGCGCCTGAGGAAGGACGATGTAGCGGATACCCTGCCAGCGGGTGCCTCCCAGGCTAGCACTGACGGTGCGGAACTCCATCGGCACAGACCGCAGGGCCTCCTCCGCCGTGCTGATGATGATGGGCAACGTCATGATGGCCAGGGTCAACGACCCGGCGAGGATGGAGGTCCCAAAGTGAAGGAAGAGCACGAAGAGGCCCAGACCGAACAGGCCATACACCACGGAGGGGATGCCAGCGAGGTTGATGATGGCTAAACGGATGGCCCTGGTGAGCCAGTTATCGCGCGCGTATTCCGCCAGGTAGATGGCGCCTCCCACGCCTATAGGGATAGCGGCCAGGGCGGTTCCCAACGTTAATAACAGGGTCCCTACGATGGCGGGGAGGATGCCCCCCTCCTTCATCCCGTTGCGCGGCATGGCGGTGAGGAACTCCCAGCTGATAACGCTCATCCCCCGGATGATAATGGTGGCGACGACGAGCAGGATCGGGACTACGACGATCAGCGTGGCCAGGGTGAGCAGGGCGAAGCCAAGGCGTTGCGTCAGATAGCGATTCATCAACGCAGCCCTCCTCGCCGCTCCTGCTGGAAGATCGTCGAGGCGGCGGCCAGATTGATGATGAAGGTCAGTACGAAGAGGATGATGCCGATGCCGAACAGCGCATGATAATGGACGCTACCTTGGGCGACCTCACCCATCTCGGCGGCGATGGTGGCCGTCATCGTTCGGACGGGACGGAAGAGGGAGTCCAGGGTGAGCGGCATCCGCGCCGCGTTGCCGGTGACCATCATCACGGCCATCGTCTCGCCGATGGCGCGCCCCATGCCCAGCATGACCGCGGTCACGATGCCAGAGCGCGCGGCCGGCACGACCACCCTCCAGATGGTCTGCCACTGCGTGGCGCCCATGGCCAATCCCGCGTCGCGATAGCTCTTGGGGACGGCGTCCAGGGCATCCTCAGCGACGCTGATGATGGTGGGAAGCGCCATGTAGGCGAGGATCAGCGCCCCGGTGAACGCGGTCAACCCCGTCGGCGCGCCCAGGGTCTCCCGGACGAGCGGCGCGATGACGGTCATGCCGAAGAATCCCAACACGACCGAGGGGATCCCGGCGAGCACCTCGATCGTCGGCTTGAGGATCTCTCTGGCCCAGTTCGGCGCGACCTCCCGGATGAAGACGGCGGTCGCCACCCCCAACGGCAGGGCGATGACGATCGCCGTCACCGTGACCAGGATGGATCCCAGGATCAACGGCATCGTGCCGAACAGGCCGAACGTGGGATACCAACGTGTGCCGAACAGGTTATCCAGGGGGACTTCGAAGAAAACGGGGACGCCCTCCCTTAAGAGGAAGAAGAAGATGAGTAATACGAAGCCGACAGCTGAAAACCCAAGCACCCGAATGAAGGCTTCAATGGCGAATTCCGTCCAGTTCGCGTGGGATCTCTTCCCCATGTCCCGATCGACTATGTCATCAGAGGTCGAGTGTGATTCCATTTCACCTCATCTAAGTCCGTCTGACTGGGGCCTATCGCTCTTGAGGACATTATGCACGCTCGATACCTGTTTGGTAATGCGCGAAATCAGGTTCGTCCATCCCTCTGGAGGTCGCCCCTTCTCACTTTTTGAGCGGCACGAAGCCAAGCTGAAGCACCAGGGTCTGCCCGTCGGTGAGGATCCAGTCGAGGTATTCCTTGATATGGCCCGTCGGCTGGCCTGCCGTGTACATGTACAACGGTCGGGCGATGGGGTAAGAGCCGTCGTTGACCGTCTCCACAGAGGGCAGTACGTAAGGCCCGGCCTCGTCGCGAGCGATGGCCAGCACCTTCTGATCCGGCGTCACGTACCCCAGACCATCGTAGCCGATCGCGTTGGGGTTCTGTCGCACCTCAGCGCTGATACCCTCCGATGAAGGCATCAGCAGCGTATCGGGAGAGAAGAGCAGGTCGCTCTCCTTATCGCCCAGGCGGACCACCTGTTCCAGGAAATACATGTAGGTGCCGGAGTTCGACTCGCGGGAGAGGAGGACAATGGGCCGATCCTCGCCGCCTACCTCCTTCCAGTTGGTGATCTTCCCCGTGTAGATGTCGGAGATCTGCTGTAGCGTCAGGCCCTCCACCGGATTAGAGGGGTGAACGACGACGGCGATGGCGTCACGGGCGACGACGAACTCCACCGGGGTAATCCCGTTGGCCTTAGCGGCCTCGATCTCCTTGGGCTTCATCCGGCGTGAGGCGTTGGCGATGTCCACGGTCCCGTTGATCATGGCCGCGATGCCAGTCCCTGAGCCTCCGCCGGTGACGGATATCCGCACCTCTGGATGCAATTGCATGTAGGTCTCCGCCCAGGCCAGCGCGAGATTGACCATGGTGTCAGAGCCTTTGTTCTCGATCGTCTCTACAGCCTGAGATGGGTGGGCCTCCCCCATCTCGGAAGGTTGCGAGCCGCATCCCATGGATAGCTGGGTCAGGCCAAGCAGGAGGAAGATCAGCAAGCCGGTGATCCATCGAGGTCCCCAGGGAGCGAAAAGGGCGCTACATCTTCTCTTCCAGGGATAACTGCATTGATTCAGGCCCCTAAGGCGGAGGAGTAGAGCGAAAGATCTCAACACAGCGTGAATCCTGGTCATCATCCTCATCCCTTTCTTCACAAAGCAACCAAAGGGATTCTAACGAAAGCGGGAAGGGCGTCAAGTTTAGAGAATGGCGCTATGCCCAGGTAGACCCCTGTTGAGCCATGGAGTAAGGCGGGCTTCTTGTAGACAACAGGCAGGTATGGAAACCTGCCCTTTCCATTGCTCAAAGGATATGTTTTGTAATGAGCAGTGTGGGAACAACCCTACGAGTACTTACATGTTACCCTCCATATGTGGCCGGTATGGAAGCCCGCCCTGCTACATATATGGCGTCTTTGTAACAACCACGGTTGAGTGTAGAGCTACCCTATACCCATACCTGGCGGAGTATTTGCCACTCCTTGGAACGAGTATTACAATTTAAAGTTAGTCCTGGGGCCAGATGGTCTGGTTGTTTGATAGCCTATCTCGCATTTTCGGCTGATGAGGAAGCCAGAGGCCATCAGCCTTAGTCCCTGTGAATCTGCCTGGGCCTGGCCTGCTATCATGATGCTTCCGAAAACGCCAGAGCATAGGAGGAAACGATGCTATCACGTCAAGAGGCGCAGGAATCCAGTACCTATTTCTCCCGTCTCTTCCAACGCGTGAGGGGACGCATTGACCTTCAAACCATCACCGCCCTTATGGGCTTCGCGATCATCATCGGGGTTGTGACGGGTTTGGTCGCTGTCGTGTTCATCAAGCTCATCGGCTGGGTCACTCAGTTCTCCTTCGAGCAGGGATTGCCGCAGCTACTGGCATCGTTGGGTTCCGCGTGGATCGTCTTGGTCCCCGTCATCGGCGCCCTGATAAGCGGTCCGATGATCGCGTATTGGGCCATCGAGGCCAAGGGACATGGCGTCCCGGAGGTCATGCAGGCGATCATCACAAGAGGGGGACGCATCCGCCCGCGCGTGGCCGTGGTGAAGTCGCTGGCGTCGGCGGTATGTATCGGCACGGGAGGGTCGGCCGGGCGTGAGGGCCCGATCGTGCAGGTTGGCTCGGCGTTGGGCTCCACCGTGGCCCAGCTCTTCCGGCTGGGACGTGAGCGGACCGTCACCCTAGTCGCCTGCGGCGCGGCGGCTGGCATCGCGGCCACCTTCAACGCCCCCATCGCTGGCGTCATCTTCGCTATGGAGGTCATCCTGGGGGAGTTCACGACCCACTACTTCGGCACCGTGGTCGTCGCCGCGGTGGCCGCCAGCGTCGTGAGCCGCCACTTTCTGGGTGACAACCCCGCCTTCATCATGCCCGCCTATTCTCTGGTGAGCGCCTGGGAGCTCCCCTTATATGCGGTCCTGGGCGTGTTGGCCGCTGTGGTGGGCTGGGCCTTCGTAGAGGTTCTGTACTTTTTGGAAGACACCTTCGATTCCTGGCGTTTCCCTGACGCTTTGAAGCCAGCCGTAGGTGCCGTCCCCGTGGGCCTCATCGCGCTGGCATATCCCCAGGCCCTCGGCACAGGGCTGCCTGTCATTGAACAGGCCCTAGTGGGAGGGCTCCCCTGGACCCTGCTCCTGGTCCTGGTCTTCGCCAAGCTCATAGCCACCTCCTTCACGCTGGGATCGGGGAACTCCGGCGGAATCTTCTCCCCCTCCCTGTTCATGGGGGCCATGCTGGGCGGCGCTTTCGGTTACGGCGTCCACTCGCTATTCCCGACGGTGACGGCTGGCGTGGGAGCGTATGCGCTGGTAGGCATGGCCAGCGTGTTCGCGGCCGCCGCCCACGCTCCGCTGACCGCCTTCCTCATCGTCTTCGAGATGTCCGGGGACTACCGCATGATCTTACCGCTAATGGTCACCGTTGGCCTCAGCACGATCCTCTCCCAGTACATGCGTCCGTACTCCATATACACCTTGAAGCTCGTGAAGCGCGGCATTCCCTTGGAACGGGATAGGGATGTGGATCTCATGCGCAACGTGACCGTCGGCGAGGTCATGACGCAGAATCCCGATGTCGTGCGCACGGACATGAGCCTGCGGGAGCTCATCGACGTCTTCAACCGAACGCGTCACCACGGGTTCCCCGTGCTGGATCATGAGGGGCGCCTGTTCGGCGTGGTGACCATCCAGGATCTGGAGCGCGCGATGGCCGCGGGATCGATAGAGGGGCGCACCGTGGCGGACATCGCCCAACGGGATGTCACGGTGGTGTATCCGGACGATCCCCTGTCGAAGGCCCTGTTGTACATGAGCGAGCAGAACTTCGGACGCATCCCCGTCGTGGACCCGCAGGATCCGACGCGCCTTGTCGGGCTGCTGCGGCGGGAGAACATCGTCCGCGCGTACCGGCATGCCATTCTGCGTAAGTTGGAGGAGCAACATCGCGAGGAGAGCTTGCGGCTCGGACATCTTACGGAGACGGAGGTGCTGGAGGTCCAGCTCGCGCCGGGGATGATGGCGGTGGGCCGTCGCATTCGCGATCTGTCACTGCCGCCTCACGCTTTGATCACCACGGTTCGACGCGACAGCCGGGTGCTCATCGCGCATGGTGAGATGCTGCTTCAGCCAGGCGATACGCTCGTCATCCTGGCGCAGAAGGACAAGGTGGACGAGGTGCAACGCGCCTTGGAAGGTGAGGGATGAGACATGTTTCAGCGCATTTTCGTTCCCTGTGATGGCTCGTCGGCGAGTTTCCAGGCGCTGGATCAGGCGTTGCATATCGCCCAGCGCGAAGGATCGACGGTTACGGTGTTGTGTATCATCGACGCTCGCGTGCTGGATGAGCCCGAGATCTATCTCCCGATCGACGATGAGATACGAGTGAGCACGGAGGTCGTCTCGCAGCCCATGGCCACGTTGACCTATCAGGCGTGGGTGAGACAGGTGGCCCTGCGCGCAGAGGAGCGAGGGAGACTGGCTGGCGTGGAGGTCCACACGGAGACCGTAACAGGTCTTCCCTACCGTGAGATCATCGCCCGCTGCCCAGAATATGATCTTCTCGTCATGGGCATCTGGGATCTCGCAAGTCATTATCCCGGCCCGTTTCTGGCCGGCTCCACTTACTGGCGTGTCGTCACGCATACTCGGCTTCCGATCCTGTGCGTCAGAGGCCAAAGCCGGGATATCCGGCGGATCCTGGCGGCGTACGATAACAGCCGCGAGGCGGTGGATGCCCTCCAGCTCGCGGTCACATGGTGTCAGGCCTGGGGGTTGCAACTCGTCGTGCTCACCGTGCAGCCGGATGGGGATCTGGCGCAGACGCTCCTGCGTAGAGCGCGAGCGCGCGCCCGTCCCCTAAATCCCGCGCTCCTGACGCGCGATGGGGATCCCGCGGAGGCGATCCAGACCGTCGCCCGTGACTATGAGTGTGACCTCATCGCCTTGGGTGTGCATGGTGAGCGTCACCTTCTGGAGCGTCTCGAGGGGGGTGTGGTGAACACTATCCTGCGCACCAGCACACTACCAGTGCTGCTGAGCCACTAAAAGCGCGTTTGAATGAAGGTCAGGCACCGGCTGAAAGCATGCCGCCTGGGTTCCTAATCCATCCAGGCGACGTGTTTTCAACCGGTACTGACCCGCAACGAGGGCCCTCAGGTGCGCTCTGAGGAAGTGCCTCCGGCCTGGGGGCTCGTCTCAAAATAATCATACCCGAGGAACTCCACATGTCCTGGACAGAGTATCCAAGCATCTCCGTTCGCCGGGCACTCAACTGGTTTGACCGTTGGATCACGCTGGCCAGCACCTGGCTGGATCGATTGCAGCCTCCCGAGGAGGCCGTCCTCATCGGCATGGCGTTGATCGTCGGCGTCGGGGCGGGCTTCGGGGCGATCATCTTCCGATGGCTGATCGACAGCGTGCACACCCTGGCCTTTGAGGGAGGGCAGGAGCTGTTACGCTTTCTGGGCCGATACTATATCATCCTGATCCCAGCCATCGGCGGGCTGTTCGTAGGCCCCCTGGTCTACTTCTTCGCGCGAGAGGCGAAGGGACACGGCGTGCCGGAGGTCATGGAGGCCGTGGCCCTGCGCGGGGGACGCATCCGCCCCGTCGTCGCGGTGATCAAGTCCCTGGCCTCTTCGATCTGCATCGGGACGGGCGGCTCCGTCGGCCGTGAGGGCCCCATCGTCCAGATCGGCTCGGCGTTGGGATCGACGGTGGGGCAGGTGTTGCGTATGTCCGACGATCGCGTGCGTACTTTGGTGGGGTGCGGCGCGGCAGGAGGCATCGCGGCGACGTTCAACGCCCCCGTGTCCGGCGTCATCTTCGCCCTGGAGATCATCCTCGGCGAGTTCGCCGTAGGACACTTCTCCATGGTGGTCATCGCCTCGGTGACGGCCAGCGTCATCGCCCGCGTCTTCCTGGGAGACATGCCCGCTTTCATGGTTCCCGAATATGCGTTGAACACCCCATGGGAATTGTTCCTCTACGTCCTGCTGGGGATCATCGCGGCGCCGGTGGGCGTGCTCTTCACCAAGTCCCTGTATTGGCTGGAGGACATCTTCGACGCCTGGGATTTCCCAGAGTACCTGAAGCCCGCCATTGGCGGCCTGGGTGTGGGCCTGCTGGGACTCTTCGTCCCGCAGGTGTTCGGCGTCGGATATGAGAGCATTGAGAGGGTGCTGCACAATGAGATGGTGCTCGGCACCGCCGCGATGCTCCTCATCGCCAAGCTTGTAGCCACCGTCCTCACCCTTGGATCCGGAGGTTCCGGGGGCGTCTTCGCCCCCTCCCTCTTCATGGGTTCCATGCTGGGCGGCACCTTCGGGATCCTGGTCCATCGGTGGATGCCGGCCATCACGGCCGCGCCAGGAGCTTACGCCCTGGTGGGGATGGCGGCCGTCTTCGCTGCTGGCGCGCGCGCGCCGATCACGGCGATCATCATCCTCTTCGAGATGACCGGCGACTATCGCATCATCCTCCCGCTGATGCTCTCCACCGTGATCGCCACGCTCCTGGCGCAATGGCTGGAGCCCGAGTCCATCTACACGTTGAAACTGATCCGGCGAGGCGTTCACCTATCCCGTGGCCGCGATATCGACGTTATGCAGGGCATCACCGTGGCCGAGGTCATGACCACCCATCCCGACACTGTCTCAGCGGATATGACGCTCAGCGAGTTGGCCGAGGCTTTCGCCCGGACCCATCATCACGGCTTCCCGGTGTTGGATGCGGAAGGGAAACTCTTCGGCGTCGTCACGCTGCAGGACCTGGAGCGGGCCAGCACGAAGTCCTCCCCCTCCGAGCTCAGGGTACGGGACATCTGCACGCGTGACGTCCTGGTCGCTCATCCTGATGAGCCAGTGTGGGCCGTGCTCAAGCGCATGGGGGTGCGGGACATCGGGCGGCTCCCCGTGGTGGCCCGAGAGGATCCCAAACGCCTGCTGGGTATGATACGTCGCAGCGATATCATACGAGCTTACAACATCGCCATCACCCGGCGTTTAGAGCTGCAACACCGGATGGATCAACTGCGTCTCGGCCGGGTGACGGGCACGGAGTTCGTTCAGGTAGACGTCGCTCCGGAGAGCGCAGCAGCCGGGAAGCAGATCCGCGAGCTGGTATTGCCGCATGAATGCGTCATCGTCAGCGTGCGTCGCGGCCGCGGCCTGATCATCCCCCATGGGGACACCGTGCTACAGCCTGGCGATCGGATCACGGCGCTGGTGGACACCAAATGCATCGAGGAGTTCCGATCCATGTTCGCCAGCGACGGCCGCGATCAGACCTCTTGAGCGATGGGTCACTCATCTCGAGATGGAGAAACCCCGGCTTCTCGGAGAAGCCGGGGTTTTGGATTGCGTTTTGGTAGACACCACCCTGGAAATCGGCTATAATGAATCAGCATTTCCCTGAGGAGGCATGTGGACGTTGTATACCGCACCGAGAGGCACCCACGACATCCTGCCCGAGGAATGGCCATACTGGCGGCATATCATCAACTGTATCCACGAGACGGCGGCACTCTTCGGGTTTGAGCAGATCGACACGCCCATCTTCGAGTCAACCAGCCTGTACATCCGCGGCGTGGGGGAAGGCACAGATATCGTCGAGAAGGAGATGTACTCTTTCCAGGATAAGGGCGGCGAGGAGATCACCTTGCGCCCGGAGTTCACCGCCGGCATCATGCGCGCCTACTTGGAGAACGGGATGCGCGTGCGGCCACAGCCTGTGAAACTTTACTCCATCGGTCCCATCTTCCGTTTTGAACGTCCCCAGGCGGGGCGTTATCGTCAACATCACCAGTTTAACGTCGAGGTGATCGGCGAACAGGACCCGGCGGTGGACGCCGAGGTCATCTCCGTCGCCTGGCATCTGTTCAAGCGTCTGGGTTTTCGCGGCCTCTCACTGCAGATCAACAGCACGGGCTGCCCACAGTGTCGTCCTTCCTATCTGCAGGAGTTGGTCGCCTATTACCGAGAGCATGTGAACGAGATCTGCGACGACTGTAAGCGTCGCCTGGAGCGCAATCCGCTTCGCGTGCTGGATTGTAAGAACGAGCAATGCCAGCCGGTGATCGCGAGAGCGCCGCACATCACCGATCACCTGTGCGAGGAATGCGCAACGCATTTTGCGGATCTGCGCACCCTGCTTGAGGGACTGGGCCTGCCGTATACGCTGAACCACCGGCTAGTACGCGGCCTCGATTACTACACCAAGACGGTTTTCGAGATCTACGCGGAGGGCATCGGTGCGCAGAACGCCATATGCGGCGGCGGCCGCTATGACGGCCTGATCGAGGAACTGGGAGGGCCGCCCACGCCGGGGATTGGCTTCGGATCGGGTATTGAGCGCCAGATATTGACCATGAAGGAGCAGGGGATCGAGCCGCCTCCGCTGCCGAAGCCCCAGGTGTTCGTGGCCCACGTGGGCGATGCGGCCCGTCTGGAGGCCTTCCGCCTGACGTCAGAGCTGCGGAAAGCGGGTATCTCCACACTCTACGGGTTCGGTCGGCGCAGCCTGAAGGCGCAGATGAAGTCGGCGAACCGGGCCGGCACTCGATATGCCCTCATCTTGGGTGAGGACGAGCTTGCCGCGAACGCTGTCACCGTGCGCGACCTGCAGGAGAGCACGCAGCAATCGGTCCCGCGCGAGCATATCGTCGAATGGCTGAAAGAGCGGCTCTCGTCCCCGGCGGAGGCGCCCGGCGAGTGACTCTGGAAGGACCCATAGACATATAAGAGCGTTCGGTTAAACTGCCCGATAGCCAGCGGTAAGTTAAGTAATGTAGGGGCGCACGGCCGTGTGCCCCTACGAGAGGATGCTTCGCTTATCCCAATATGGGCGACAGCTTATGATGATCATCACAGTTTACAACGTTTGATAGGACATAGGGGCGAAGGCCGCCGTTGACGTCTTGAGCGGCGGCCTCATGTTACCAGGGGGCATCAGCCATGGAACTCCACGAATACCCACGGCCTAAAGGGGATACGGGCATCGGCATCCACTGGAGCGCGGGCTATCCGGCCGCTATCGGCCTGGGGCGCATCCGCGACGAATGGATCCCCGAGCTCATCGCGATGGGAGTGAAGTGGGTGAAGATCGCCAACCACGATGGCGGCCTGGAGTTCGCCGAGCTCCTGCTGGAGCATGATATCATGCCCATCGTGCGGCTCTATCGGCCGACGCCCAACCCAGGCACGCTGGGCGAGCGCGAGCTTCAATTCGTGGAGGAGTACGTCGCCCGCGGCGTCCGTTATTTCGAGTTCAACAACGAACCCGACCTGGGCGTGGAATGGGTCGGCGGCTACGTCCCCCCCAATGCGCTGGAGATCGTCGCCCGCAACGCCATCATCGATATGGAACGCATCCTGGAGCGCGGCGGCTATCCCGCCATCCCCGCGCTGGCCACCGGCAGCCGCTGGGATATCGTGGGCAAGATCGTGGAGCTGGGCCGGGCGGACTTGTTCCAGGAGCCGGTGTGGCAGGCGGTGCACAACTACGCGGTGAATCACCCGCCCGAGTACCCCGATGATCCCGGTAATCAGCAGGGGGCCCCTTATACTCGTGAATTCTACGAGAGGATTCGGTCCGAGCAGTGGGGACGGGACGCCTGGAACGGCCGCAGCCTGGAGGAGGTGAATCGACTGCGGGCTGAGCACGCCAACCCTGGCGATACTATTATGGACGATGCCTCCTGCTGGCGTTCATACGAGTTCTTCGACGCCTTGGTTCGCCGTCATATCGGCCGATCGATCCCCGTACTGGCCACGGAGGGAGGGTGGATCGTCGGTGAGGACGCGGATCCCCGGTACCCGGCCACCACGCCGCGGCTCCACATGGCGCAGACGCTGGAAGTGTGTCGCGCCCTCATGGGCACCAGCAAGCAGCTCCCGCCTGCGCCCGATTATTTCTTCTGCTCGGCCTTCTGGCTGATCGGGAATTACGTCCTGGGGCATTGGGCCGCGCGTTGGGAAAGCCAGGCCTGGTATTCCAGCCGTTGGCCTGATGGCCGGCTGCCCATCGTGGACGCGCTGAAGGCGGAGCCGAAGCAGGAGCGGCAGTGGCACGGCGGCGCGGCGACGGGCGGGATTATCCAGGGCCATGTCCGCCAGGGGGCGGGGCGCCGTCTCATCCTGCAGGGGCCCAGGTGGCAGATGAGCACCGTCGTCGCGCCCGATGAATCGTATCGGTTCACCGGGCTGCCGGAGGGGGAATACACCGTGCGGGTGGATGGGACGGAGATCGCCCGCACAGCCTATGTACGCCCCGGCGAGCCCCCCGTCGTGCTGGACTTCGATCTTAGCGGCGTCGTCATTCGGCCGCAGCGCAGCGTGATCCACGGCATAGTACGTAACGGCGCGGGCCGGGTGCTGATCCTGAGCCGCGATGGCTGGGAGGCGCGCGTGGAGGCCGGCCCGGATGGAAGCTATCGGTTTGAGAACCTGGCGGCCGGCACCTACACGCTGACGATCGAGGGCACCGATGTACGGCGGGAGGGGATCGAGCTGGATGGCGAGAAGGTGATCGCCATCGATCTAGTCGTCCCCGGCTGGGGATACACCGTCCGTGACATGGGGCCCGGCCCCGGGTTCGCCATCGTCCGCTGCTCCGTGGAGGGGTATCGCGATCTCCCTGTGCGCCTGTGGACCCATGGTTGGGGCGGCATCATCGCCCGCACGGGGACCAAGACCGAGTATGGTCCCTACGCGTGCGAGTTCGCGCCCCTGGGCGGCGGGGAGTATTTCATCGAGCCAGAAGGGCTGGGGATACGTGCCACGATCCACTTGGATAGCGGGCGCGTGCTCATGGTCACCTTCTCCAAGGCGGACGAGGTGGAGGAGCCCTCCATCCCCCATGAGAGCGTCATCCACGGGCGTGTGCGCGGAGGCGCGGGACGCACCGTCGTCCTCGTGTGGGACGACGGCCGTCTGGAGGCGACGGTGGGGCCTGACGAGTCGTATCGGTTTGAAGGGCTGGGCCCTGGCGTCTATCGGGTGGAGGTGGTGGGAAGCGATCGCGTGCGCTCCGGGATCGTGTTGGACGGCCGCAATCGGGTGACGGTGGACTTCACGCTGGCCTCGCCCCCGGAGGCCATTAGCGTCATCCGGGGACGGGTGATCAACGGGGGCAGGCGTCAGCTTCGCCTAGAGGGGCCGGGCGGGCCTTATGAGACCACGGCCGATGCCCAGGGACGGTTCCGGTTTGAGGGTTTACAGGCCGGCACCTATCGCCTGCTGGTGGTGGGCACGGATGTGGCCCGAGACGGGATCGTGGTGGATGGCCGCAACGAGCAGGTGATCGAGCTGACGTTGCCGGCTCCCGAATGGACCTTCACGGTTCGGGATGGCGGGCCAGGCCCTGGCTTTTCCGTCGTGCGTTGCTCGGTAGAGGGCAAGCCCAACCTCCCCGTGCACCTGTGGACCGAAGGCTGGTCGGGGATCACGCAGCTCGTGGGGAGCAAGGCCGAGTACGGCCCCTTTGCTCTGGAGTTTGCCCCGCTGGGCGCGGGCACGTATTACGTGGAGCCGGAGGGACTGGGCGTTCGAGCCACTGTTGAGGTCCCCGCGAACCACGTCGTCTGGGTAGAGTTCCGGCCGGCGACGGCCTCGCGAGGGGCGATCGTGGGGCGCGTCGTGCATGGCGCCGGACGACAGATACGCCTGGAGGGGCCGGGTGGGACTCGTGTGACGACCGTGGACACCGATGAACGCTTCCGCTTCGAGGGGCTTCCACCCGGCGAGTATACCCTGTGGATCGTGGGCACGGACGTCCGTCGCGCCGGGATCATGGTGGAGGACGAGACGCCGGTAGAGGTAGAGCTGAGCCTGCCGCCGGTGGCACGGCCCATCCCCAAATTGATCGAGCATTATCTCCTGGTCGGGGATCTGATGGTCGATGAAGATGTGCTGGTCGCCGCGGCCCGATACGTCGCCCGATTTCAGCCGGAGGTAGGCGTGGACGTCGAGCGGGCGCAGCAGGCCCGCCATGTCACCATCCTTGGGGGGTCAGAGGCTCTCTCGCCGGTGGTGGAGGAAGCGCTCCGCGCGGCCGAGTGTGAGGTGGACAGAGTAGAGGGCGATCTAGCAACGGAGCTACGAGCGCGTGTGGAGGCAGGGAGGCCATGGTAGATGAGAGCCGGGCCGGCGGGGCCCGTGCGATGGATCAGAACCAGATGACCCAGTGGCGGGTGGGCATCCTGCACCATCCGCGCAAGCCTCAATCTCAGACGTTGGCTGAGGAGATGGCCGCGGTCATCCACGCCCATGGCGGCGAGGCATGGCTGGCCTCCGCCTGGGATGAGGCTTCGGTGCTCTCGCACTTGCCGGGGGCCAACCTGATGATCACGCTGGGTGGGGATGGCACCGTGCTGCGCGCGGCGCGCATGGGAGCCCGCTACGGCGTGCCCATCCTGGGCGTGAAGATGGGACGCCTCAGCTTCCTGGCCGAGATCCTGCCGGATGACTGGCGGGACCCGCTGGTACGCATCCTGGATGGCCAGTTCTGGCTGGAAGAGCACATGATGCTGGACGTGACCGTCCATCATCGCACGGAGGAGCGCCCCCATCAGCATCATTACGAGGCTTTGAACGACGTGGTGGTGAGCCGGGGCAGGCTAGCTCGCATCATCCGCGTTCCCACCTATGTTGATGGGGTATATCTGACCACGTACGCGGCCGATGGCGTCATCGTGGCCACGGCGACGGGATCTACGGGATACGCCCTGGCATGCGGCGGGCCCATCCTCCCGCCAGAGCTGAGGAACATCCTGCTCATCCCCATCGCCCCCCACCTCAGCCTCGATCGGCCCATCGTGCTGGCCCAGGGGGCGACGGTGAAGCTGGATGTAGAAAGCGACCATGAGACTATCTTAACCATCGATGGGCAGTTTCGGGTGGATCTGAGCAATCGGGATCGCGTCGAGGTCACGTCGAGCTCCCATGTGGCTCGCTTCGTCCGGCTGCGGGATCGCAATTATTTTTATAAGGAGCTGATGGATCGGTTGCGATGGCAGCTGTGAGCCTGGAGGATTTGCTCAGGGAGGGGAAGGCGGCCGCGCGAGCCGGCGCCGTAGAGGAGGCTCGCCGCATGTTCGAGCGGGCGACGGAGGTGGCGCCGGAAAGCGTGGAAGCCTGGCTCGGCCTGGCCGGGGTGGTAGAGGAGATCGAGCGGAAGCGGGCATGCTTCCAGCGAGCCCTGGCCCTCGATCCCGATAACGCGGAAGCCCGGGCGGGCCTGGCCTGGCTGGATCGTCAGGCGCGCGCCAAAGGCGATCACCAGGGCGCGGCTGAAGGGACGGCGGAGCCGGAGACGCTCTACTGCGTCAACCATCCCGATCGGGAGACCCTGCTCCGGTGCAACAAATGCGGCCGTCCCGTGTGCATGGATTGTGTGCAATTGACCGAGGTCGGCTATCGATGCCGGGATTGCATCAACCAGGTTCGGTCATCCTTCTATACGGCCAGCGCGATGGATTATCCGATCGCCGCGTTGGTGGGGTGCGCGGTGGCAGCCGTGGCGACGCCCATCGTGGGATGGGTGGCGGGGCTTTTCGGGTTTTGGGGGTTCTGGATCGCGCTGCTTATCGGGCCCGCGGCCGGCGGCGCGCTGGCCGAGATCATCCATCGAGCTGTGAAGCGACGACGCGGCCGCTATCTGTGGCTGGTTGCCTGTCTCGGTACGGCGTTGGGGGTGCTCATCGGGAGCATCGGCTTGTGGATCCTCATCGGCGTCTTCCCCCTCGTCAGCCTGCCCGTATGGCTCTTCCTGGCGTTGGCGTTGAGCACTGTGTACGCGCGGTTGCATTGAGCTTGAGCGAGTCCCTGACGCGAGGTGGTGGAACGGGATATGTTGGTGGAGTTGAACATCCGGAACTTCGCCATTATAGAGGAATTGAATCTGCGCTTCAGCGAAGGGCTCAATGTGCTGACGGGCGAGACCGGCGCGGGGAAGTCCATCATCATCGACGCTGTGAGCCTGTTGCTGGGCGGCCGCGCGTTCACCGATCTCATCCGGGCTGGCGCCGATCGCGCGGAGATCGAGGGGCACTTCCGGCTGGGCTCCCGCGCGAGGGTGATCCAGCCGATCCTGGAGGCGGAGGGGCTGGAGGGCGAGGACGATCTGCTGATCCTGGCGCGGGAGGTGCGGCGCAGCGGGCGTAACATCTGTCGTGTCAACGGCCGCGCCGTGGCGCTCTCGCTCCTCAGCGAGATCGGTCAGTATCTGGTCGATATCCACGGCCAGGGCGAGCATCTGAGCCTGTTACGCGTGCGCGAGCATGTCAACCTCCTCGACCGATACGCGGGCCTGGAGGCGGAGCGGGCGGAGATGGCCCGGTTGGTGGAGCGTCTGCGCCAGGTGCGCTCCGAGCTGGTCGATCTGCGTCGCGATGAACGCGAGCTGGCCCGCCGCGTGGACCTGTTGACTTACCAGGTGCAGGAGATCACCGAGGCCCGACTGGTGCCAGGCGAAGAGGAGGAATTGGAGGCCGAGCGTCGCCGCCTGGCCAACGCCGAGCAGCTCATGCTCCTCGCCACGGAGGCGGCCCAGGTGCTGGAGGAAGGGTTCGAGGAGCAGATGTCGGTGATCGATCTGCTGGGACAGGTGGAGCAGGCGTTGACGCGGCTGGCTCGCATCGATCCGGACATGGAGGCCATGAGGCAGCAAGTCGAGGACCTCTCCTACCAGTTGGCGGACATCGCCCGCGACGTGCGCGACTATCGGGATGGCATCGAGTTCAACCCCGCCCGTCTGGCCCAGATCGAGGAGCGGCTCGATGTGATCCACAATTTGAAGCGTAAATACGGGGACTCCATCGAGGAAATCCTAGCGTTCGCCGAGCGCGCCCAGGCGGAGCTGGACACGATCACTCACTCCGAGGAACGGATCGCCGAGCTGGAGGCTGAGGAGGAGCGGCTCCTACGGGAGATCGGGGAGCTGGGTCAGCGCCTCTCGCAGGCGCGAAGGGAAGCCGGAGAGCGTCTGGCGCAAGAGGTGGAGCGGGAGCTGGACGATCTGCGTATGGAGCATGCTCGCTTCGGCGTCGATCTTCGCTGGCGGGACGACCCAGAGGGCGCCTACGTTGGGGATCGACGCGTGGCCTTCGACGCAACCGGCCTGGACCGCGTGGAGTTCTTAATCTCGGCGAATCCCGGCGAGCCGCTACGGCCGCTGGCCCGCGTAGCCTCCGGGGGCGAGACGGCGCGGCTCATGTTGGCCCTGAAGACGGTGCTCAGCCGGGCGGATGAGACGCCCACGTTAATCTTCGACGAGATTGATGTGGGGATCGGTGGCCGCGTGGGCGCCGTGGTGGGACGTAAACTGTGGGGGCTGACGGCTCCCGACGTACAGGGACGCCGCGCCCATCAGGTGCTGTGTGTGACGCACCTGCCGCAGTTGGCGGCCTACGGAGATACCCATTATCACGTAAGTAAGGTCGTCGAGGGGGATCGCACAGTCACCCGCGTGCGGGAGCTGAGCGGCGATGAGCGGATCGAGGAGTTGGCGGCCATGTTAGGAGCTCCCACCGATTCCGGCCGAGAGAGCACGGCCATGATGCTCGCCGAGGCGGAGGCGGTGAAGAGCGGCGCTCACAGGTCGAGGGCTGAGATAGTGGAGGCGTAGGGGAGGTCACCGAGGCTTCACTACGAGGAGAGCTCACCCAATGTATGATTGGTTGACCTCGCTCATGCCGGCCGGGATCGCCTTTATCCTCGCCGTGCAGCGATGGGCGAATCCGTTTTTGGATCAACTTTTCCTCACGGCGACCTATCTGGGAACGGCCACGTTCCTGATCCCCATGGTCGCCTTCGTGTTCTGGTGCGTGGATCGGCGCATCGGCCAGAACCTGGCTTATCTGATCCTGGTCTCTGATTATATCAACGCTTTCTTGAAGAACACGCTTCGACTGCCTCGCCCGGCAGGGGAAGGGCTACGCGTTCTGCGGCCAGAGACATCGCCAGGGTTTCCGAGCGGGCACGCGCAGGAGGCCGTGGCCGTGTGGGGATATCTGGCTGCCGAGATCCGGCGGCCCCTCGCGTGGGCCCTGGCCTGCGTGATCATCCTCTTGGTCTCCTTCTCCCGGATCTATATAGGCGTCCATTTCCCGCACGACGTGATCGGCGGACTGTTGTTGGGTATCGTCATTCTGTGGATATATCTGCGGGTCGCCTCGGCACTGGCAGCCCAATGGTGGGGGCTTCCGACCCGGATTCAGGTAATATTGGCTGTCGGGATCCCTCTGATCTTATGGTTGGCGCATCCAGCGGAGCAGGTCACCATGTCGGGGGAGGTGACGTTGCTCTATCCCTCCGCGGCGGCCGCCAGGGATATGGGCTTCCTGATGGGGATCAGCCTGGGGCTCATCGCGGAGCGCCGATGGGTCCGCTTCCAGGTACAGGCCCCCTGGTGGCAACGGACGTTGCGTTTCGTGTTGGGGAGTCTCATCGTCGTCCTGTTCTGGCAGGGCCCTAAACTGATCATCCCTGAGGAAGTGGGTCACCTCCTGGCCTCGGTACTGCGCCTGCTGCGGTACATCCTGACGGGCATAGCCGCCATGTGGTGGGCTCCCTGGCTGTTCGTCCGCCTGGGATTGGCCCAAAGCGAGCCCACTCTCACAGACCAACGTCGGTAAGGAGGAGCTGCTTTGAGAGCGCTGCGTGTGGTCGCCCTGAGCATTCGCGATTTCTATGAGGAGATGTTCCTGTTCGTCCCTTTGAACCTCATCTGGTGGATAGCCTCCATCGTGATCATCCCATTGGCGCCGTTGACAGCCGGGCTCTGCTATCTAGGGCATCGGATCGCCCATGAGCAGCGGGTAGATTCGGGCTTCTTTAAGGAGGCGGTCAGGGACTTCCTGGTACCCAGCCTGAAGCTGGGCCTGCTGGATGCCGTGATCCTAATCACCATCCTGGTTAACCTGATGTTCTATTCCCGTTTCACGAACTGGGTCCAGTTGATCACCATTCTATGGATCTATGTGTTGATCCTGTGGGCGACCGCTCAGCTATATCTCTTTCCTCTCCTGTTCGAGCAGAGGGAGCCCAAGGTGCTCATGGCTGTGCGAAACGCGGCCGTGTTGGTCCTGGCGCAGCCCCTCTTCACCCTGGGGGTCTTCATCCTCGCGCTACTGATCACACTCCTCTGCACCGTACTGCCGATCCTGTTGATCCTGGTATGGCCAGGGCTGATGGCGCTCATCGGGAGCCGGGCGCTGATGGAAGCGTTGGAGCAGACGCGCGCCACGGCATCGCGGGATAGCGAGAAAGGCGAGCGCTGAATCAAATCACTTGTCGATGAAAGTGCTCTAGATTGGCCATTGGGATAGCCACACGTCCGGTCTTTAAGGTTAGCGGAGGGCAATGCCCTCCGTTACCCATCTCCGGGAAAGGGAGACGAGGCCCTTGGAAGGAACATCGGACTCTGCCCATCAAGCGAGGCGTGCTCACGCGGCTGAGGCGCGACGGAGAGGCCCTCGCGCCCGGTTGCGCATCCAATTGACGCACACCTTCGTCGCGCTGCGCCATCGCCATTATCGCCTCTTCTGGAGCGCCCGGCTGGGGACGCTAATCGGTAACTGGATGCAGCGCGTGGCGCAGGGCTGGCTGGTGTTGCAGTTGACGGATTCCTCCTTCTGGTTGGGGATAGTCGGCTTCGCAGGTGCTATCCCCGTCATGCTCCTGGGATTGTTTGCGGGCGTCATGGTCGATCGTGCGGACAGACGCCGGCTCCTCATCCTCACGCAGACCGCCGCCATGTTGCTGGCCTTCCTCCTGGGCATCCTCACGGCGACAGGATATGTGCGGATATGGCACATCGTCGCGATCGTCATGCTGATGGGCGTCGTGAACGCATATGACGGCCCTGCCCGTCAGGCCATCATGGTCGATATGGTGGGCAAGGGCGATCTGATGAACGCCATCGCGCTGAACTCGGCCGCCTTCAACATCGCGCGCATCATCGGCCCTCCCTTGGCGGGTTTCCTCATTGGCCGTGTGGGGCTCGCGGGTCCCTTCCTGTTGAACGCCGTGGGCTTCCTCCCCCCGATCGTCGTGCTGATGATCATCCGGCTGGACACCGGTCCCCACGTCTCCAAGCACATGTCAACGTGGGCTGGCCTTCGTGAGGGGCTGGCTTACATCGTCCAGGACCGGGTCGTGTCCACGATCCTGACCTTGTTCGGGGCTAGCGGGCTGCTGGCCATCCCTTATATCACCTTGCTGCCGGTCTTCGCCCGGGATATTCTGGGGGTGGGGCCGGAGGGATTGGGCTTGATGACGGGGGCCATTGGGGTTGGGGCGCTGACCAGCGGGCTGATGCTGGCCTCACTGCAGGGATTTCGTAGCCGGGGATGGCTGTTCACCGCGGGGAACCTGGGCCTGCCGATTGTTCTACTTGTCTTCGCCTGGCTGCGGTGGTATCCGCTGGCGCTGGTGGCCCTCGCCTGCGCGGGCTTCGCCATGATCATGCAGAACACCACGGGCAACACGCTCATCCAGAGCACGGTCCCGGATGAGCTGCGCGGCCGAGTGTTGAGCGCCTGGATGTGGATCGGCATGGGGCTGACGCAGTTAGGGGGATTACAAGCCGGCGCCATCGCCGACCGTTGGGGGGCACCGGTGGCTCTGTCCATAGGCGCTCTGGCCTCTCTGGCGGTCGGGGTATGGGCTCTGTGGCGCCGGCCGGAGGTACGCCACGCCGCGTGATCTATAAACGAGGGTGCCCCCTATGCCCGTGGATACACGCTCATAGGGGGCACCCTCGCCTCGCGAAGGGAGGTCTAGCTCCGGCGGGAAGCGGGTTAATCGGCTTTGTCAGCCGTCTCCTTGGCCTTCTCGCCGGACTCCGATTTCTCCTTGCCGTCGGGTTTGCCGTTGTTGCTGTTGCGGCTGTCCGTGATGTACCAGCCGGATCCCTTGAAGTGAATGGCCGGGGGACAGAACAACCGTCGCACGTCCGCATGGCCGTTCGGACACGCGGGGATTGTGTTATCCGAGAAAGAGCCCATCCGCTCGAACCGGGTGCCACAGACCTCACAGCGATAGACGTAGATCGGCATGTTGCCCTCCCAGCACGTTGCTATGGGTCATCACCGCATCTACATCAGCTAAGCATCCCGAGACAGCAGGCCAAAGCGACGCAAGTGCTCCTCCACCAACCAGGTGCTGGCCTCATAGAAGCCGTATGTACGTCGCAATGGTTCCAGTTCCAGCTGGCCCACAGGTTCCACCCGCGCGTGCCATGTGATCTGCTCCACTTCCTCGATGCGATCCAGTAACTGCGCCGGCGAGCGCGGGACGGGGATATCCGCATAGTCGCGCCGTATAGAGGGGCCGAAAGGACGGAAAGGTCACCTGCTCCGGCGGCAGGCGTGGCATCATCCCGATGGCGATGGCGGCCATGGCGAACGCGATGAGCTGTGATCGTACCCGCTCGATCTGAGAAGGTTCCTCCAGATCGATCCCTAGCTCCTCCAGCCACTGCCAATCCACCAGGGCCTGACGCACGAGATAGGCCAGCTCCGATCGATCCGGTACGGCGCCCGTGCGCAGGCTGAGGAAGAACCCCTCGCGCGCCTGTCCCAGGTACTCCAGCGCGGCGGAGAGAGCGAGCCGCTCTCGTTGTGATGGGGCCTGCTCGGCCGCCTCCAGACGGCGTGCTAACGTCTTGAGCGCCTGATGGACGACCACACTGATAGTCATGAAGTCGGCTAACGCCTGATGGATATCCCATCGCCCTGTGGAGCCCCTGGACAATTCCGCCATCCTCTCTCACCCCTCGGTAGACCCGAAGATTAAGACCCTCCAGTCGGAGGATCGTTTACATTCTAAGCACAAAGCGCGTGCTGTGCAAGCGTCCATCTCCTGCCGGAGTACAGCTCGGGAGGATCAGAGTGGCATTCCACCTTACCCTCCTCTGTCTCCCGCGATGAGGTAATGTACCCCGTCACTGGAGGGCCAAGTTTGAGAGGATCATAGTCAGGATATCTCCAAAGGGGCGTAGGCTGGCCTACAGTCCTATGAAAAGTTCGGGTCGTCTCCCTCTATGATGTTGGTGAGCTCATAAGAGGTCGCTCGCGGCTCGGCCCCCTATAAAATGACAGTGCCTGGGAACCTTTTTCCCCAGGCGGCAGGATTGATCCGCCGCCGACTGTTAAAGAGGCAGCCCCTCACCGTGAGGGGCTGCCTCTTATCGCTCCAATCGGTTCTCAAGTTTAGTATTCAGGCGACGGTGTGGACGGAGCCTTCTCCTTCTCCGGGATCTCGGTGACCAGCGCCTCGGTGGTGAGGATCATGGCAGCGA
>DUEN01000059.1 GCA_011176545.1 Caldilineae bacterium
AAGGAAGGGTTTGCAGGGGGGATGGGAAAGTGAGAAGGCGTCATCTCGCGATGATCGGTGCTCTCCTGATAACGATCACCTCGCTGGCCTCGTTGGGGGCGGGAATGGCTTCCTGGACACGCCCTGGACATCTGGCGCAGACGGTGCCCACGCCGACGCCCACAGAAGAGGCGCGTCCGGAACCCTTGCCTACCGCCACACCAGCGCCGCCCTCCGAGTCATCATCCCCTGGCGGGGAGACGCCGCGGGAGGAAGTGCCGCCCCTGACGCCCGTTTCCTCGCCCGTGCTGCCGGTAGCTATCCCCTACAACGACATGAACGTGCGCTCCGGCCCGGGCACGGATTATCCGGTCATCGGGATGGCTAACGCTGGGCGGCCCTATCCCATCCTCGCCAAGGATGTGGCAGGCGACTGGTGGCAGGTCGAGTATGAAGGGAACGTGGGATGGCTATATGCGCCTTTGACACAGACGCAAGGCGATGTGAGCTACGTGCCCGTGGCGGAGCACCCTCTCCCGACGATCGTGCCGACGCCGACACCGACGGAGCCCCCCCTCCCTCCGCCACAGGTAACCTTAGAGCTCACGGCGGATCCACCGTGGGCGATCCCTGGGCGCCAGGTGACGTTTCACCTCACCATACGCAATACTGGTGTCATAAACCTCGAAGGGGTACGTGTTCGCGATGAGCTTCCGCCCGAGATCACGCCCAGGGAGGTGCTGAGTCCTCGCGGCGACGTGTATATCGAGGGACAGGTCGTGCTCGTCGATCTGGGCGATCTGCCAGCGGGTGAGACGCTCAGCCTCTTCATCAAGGGCGATGTCTTGCCGACAGCTCCGCCCGGCGGCGTCATCGACAACATCATCGCGGTCTCCGACGCGGTGAGCTTGCGATCCTCTGTCGGCGTCAGCCTGCCCCTCCCGCCCGCTGAACTCCCGCCGACCGGGTCCTCGATCCCCTGTCCGTGATAATGAGTCGCATCATACGTCATATCAACGTGTCGCCTCGGATATGGCTTGTCGTCCCCTCGCTGGTCTCCTTCGCCATCTACCGCGCCACGTTGGCTCCCGATTTGACGTGGGCCCATCATGGCGCCGATGGTGGCGATCTCCTCACGGCGGCGTTGACCGGCGGCGTCCCCCACCCGTCTGGATATCCCACATACCTCCTGTTCCTGCGCGGCTTTTTGACCCTCTTCAGCGACGCCCCGGCATTTGGAGGGAACCTCTTCTCCGCGCTGTCGATGAGCCTGGCCCTCTTCTTCACCGCATTGAGCTGCGCGAAAGTTCTAAAGGATCTCTCCGCTCCCACCACGGCCTCGTGCTTTATCGCGGGGGTGGTAACAGCGATCATCGGCCTGGGATCGACGCTTTGGTCCCAGGCCGTGATCACGGAGGTATATGGCTTACACGTCTTGTTCACGGCGTTGCTCCTTTATCTGACGGTGCGCATCAAGAGGGGCGCGTCGATGGGCGGCCGGGATGCGTTGTGGATTGGGCTGGCGTTGGGCGTTGGCCTGGGGAATCACCTGTCGTTGATCTTGACGGTCCCTGCGATCATCGTTTACGCTTGGCTGTGCAGACTGCGCCTGTCCCGATGGGCGCTGCTCGGACTCATCGGAGGGAGCGCGTTGGGGCTGACTGTCTACGGTTATCTGGTCTATGCGGCGCGTTCGAATCCTCCGGTGAATTGGGGCGACCCGCGCGACCTGCCACGGCTCTGGTGGCTGGTCTCGGGCCGGGTGTATCAGCCCCTGGTCTTCGGCTTCCCGCTCGTCTGGTTGCCACGGAGGCTCTCGAGTTGGGCGAGTCTGCTCTTGGATAATTTGACACTGCCCGGCCTCGCTTTGGCGCTCTTCGGCCTGTGGTGGACCCAGATCAGGCATCGCGGCCTGTTCGGGATGGTCGTCACGCAAGCCGCTATGTTCAGCGTGTACGCCCTGGGATACGACACGGCGGATTCCTACGTATATCTGATCCCGATGTATCTGGCGTTCGCTCTGATGATGACGGTGGGAGCCTGGGTGGTGGGCACGGAGGCTCTTCGATGGGGAGAGGCACATGGCGCCGCCGCTTGTCGTCTCGTCGTCATCGGGCTGACGTCGGCCCTCGTGGCGTTGCCCGTTGTCCAGGCCTGGAGGCACTGGGGAGAGATGGATGTGAGCGGCGATCGCGAGGCTATCGAGTTCGCGAAGGAGGCCTTTGCCGTCGCTGAGCCGAACGCGCTCATCATCACCGCCACGGATCAGCCGACGTTCGCACTGTGGTATGCGCGATATGGGTTGGGTATGCGCCCTGATGTCGCCATCGTCAACCTAAACCTCTACGCCTTCGACTGGTACCGGGATACGATCGCGAGATGGCATCCCGACATCGTGTTGATGGATCGATACGCGCATCCTCCTGACTTCGAGGAGCTATTACAGGTTAATATGGAGGTCCGACCCGTCTATCTGGCGGAGCTCGTCGCCAGCCCTCTCGGCCATTACAGCGCGCTGCGGAAGGGACCTCTCTACCGGCTGTTATCGCCTGAGCCCTAGACGGGAGATGACGCCCATGACGCGTTCATCATCAGGGAAGCGCCTCCCATATCGCCAGCTTATCGGCTGGATGTTGGCGGGCCTTCTCCTCCTTCTCATCCTCTTAGGCGGCTTCAAGGGATACCGGATCTACATACATGCTCGATCCGCGTGGGATACCGCGCGTGACCTCATCCCGCTGGCGAGGCAGGTCACGGCTTCCCCGCGCGATGTGACGGTGTATCAGAGCATCTTGCAAGACCTCTCGACGCTGGAAGCGGACGCGGTCGCCTTACGCGAGGAGCTATCGCCGTTTTTCCCGGTCATGCGCCGCATGGGATGGGTGCCCCGCGTCGGCGGGCTGGTTAGCGTCTCCCCGGACCTCCTGGAGGCTGGCATCGCCCTGCTCACGGGCGGCCGGATCAGCCTGGAGAACGCCTTGCCGCTGCTCGAAGCCTTCGCCGAGGCCCAGGCGCCGTCTGAGGATACTCTAGAGATCGACCTGATGGCCCGTATTCTCCCTTCCCTCGAGGCGTCGGCCTCATCCTGGCGGGACGTCGGAGAGGAGCTCGATCGAGCGAATGCGATCTTACAGGGGATAGACCTGAGCCAGCTCCCACCTCAATTGGCCCATCGGATATGGAAACTCCGCACACTTTTGCCTCGCGCTCGCCCACTTGTTGATCTCATTCCCTCCCTGCCCGAGCTTTTAGGGGCGCGCGAGGAGCGGGCCTACCTGATCATAGCCCAAAACAGCGATGAGCTGCGCGCCACGGGCGGCTTTATCAGCGGCGTGGGGCTGGTGCGCCTCGATCGCGGGAAGCTGACGGAGCTCACGTTCCGCGATAGCTACGCCGTTGACAACTTGAGCCAGCCACATCCGCCCGCTCCTGACGCGCTGCGCCGTCACATGGGGGCAGAGCTGCTATTCCTGCGCGATGCGAACTGGTCGCCTGACTTCCCTACCAGCGCTCAGGTCATCCAGACGCTCTATCGCCTCGATCAGGGCGTGGAGACCCAGGGGGTAATCGCCTTCGACCTGATCGCCGTCCGGATGCTCGTGGACGCGTTGGAGCCGTTGGATGTCCCAGGCGTCGAGGCCCCTCTGACCGGAGAGAACGTCCTGGCCCAGATCAAGGCAGCTTGGGCACGGCCGGCAGAGGGGGTGACGATCGAGCAGGATGCGCGGGAGTGGTGGCGACGTCGCAAGGATTTCATGCCCGCGCTCGTCCAGGCGGCCGTGAGGCGGCTTTTCGCCGGCGATGTGGACTTCGTGCGGCTAGGGCGGGCCGTATGGCAGGCGGCCAACGAGAAGCATATCCTGATCTACCTGGACGATCCCTCGGCCCAGGAGGCTATCGTGGCGTTGGGGTGGGATGGGGGATTGCGGCCGGGCGGACACGACTACCTGGCCGTGTTCGATACGAACGTGGGTTACAACAAAGTCAACGCGGTCGTCACCAGGGAGATGGATTATACGGTCGCGTGGGAGGATGATGCCTGGATGGGGCGGCTGGTGTTAACATATACCCATCCCATCCAGATCGATCTGGAGGCCTGCATCCATCGGCCAAAATACGGTCGTACCTATGAGGATATGACGCGGCGTTGCTATTGGGATTATGTGCGCGTGTATGTCCCGGAGGGCTCGCGGCTGATCCGGGCGGAGGGGCTGGATCCGGTGACCGTTCAGGAGATGCCTGGCGAGGAGGGATCCTGGGTGGTCGCCGGGCTCTTCGTCATGCGGCCGGGGACGACGCGAGTCGTGCAGCTCACATATCGCCTGCCGGATCGCGTCGCCAAGGATGGCATATACAGACTGCGGGTCCAGAAGCAGCCTGGGATTGTGGAGGTCCGCCTTCGCCTGTCGTTCATCGGGCCGCCGGGCACCATATGGCGGACGGCGGATGGCCAGCGCGGGGATCGATTCCGGCGCGAGGCGGCCCTGAGACGGGACATCACATGGGAAGTATATCGCCTCGCCTCCCCTGAGTGAGCGACGCAAGCCTCAGGGCCACTGGTTACTCTCTTCTGTATAGTTCCTCCTCCAAAGACGGTAGGGGGCGACGCATGCGTCGCCCCCTACCTCCTCTAATTTTTCTTCTCCCTCTGCGTCCTCCGCGGCTCTGCGGTGAAATATGAGACATCATTGTGACATAACGGTTGCCTTCTCACCCCGGTTCGTTTACAATGCGCGGGTGCAGCCTGGCCAGGCGCTCAGGAAGAGAGAAGGGCTTCTGGTCCACGGTAACGGGTGCCACGCTCGTGGGATAGGAGGAGATGTTGGCGAGATCAAATCGAGATACTTTGATGGTGATCGGCGGGGGGCTGGCCGGCAGTGAGGCGGCATGGCAGGCGGCGCAACACGGCCTCGAGGTAGAGCTATACGAGATGCGCCCGGTGCGGCAGACGCCCGCGCATGTCACGGATAAGCTGGCCGAGTTGGTCTGTTCTAACTCGCTAGGATCGAAGTTACCCGACAGGGCAGCGGGCTTGCTCAAGCTCGAGCTACTGCGGCTGGGGTCGATGGTCCTGGCCAGCGCGTTCGAGACGGCTCTGCCAGCCGGTGGGGCACTTGCTGTGGATCGCGAGGCCTTCGCCTCCCTGGTCACCCGACGTATCGAAGAACATCCCCGCATCCGCGTGATCCGGGAGGAGGTCACAACGATCCCGGATGATCGCCCCGTGATCGTGGCCAGCGGCCCCCTTACCTCTGACGCGCTGACAGAGGAGATCGCTCGGCTCACCGGTGAGGAATACCTGTATTTCTTTGACGCCATCGCTCCCACCGTGACCGCGGACTCCATTAACATGGAAATCGCCTTCCGGGCCTCCCGATACGGACGCGGTGACGTGGAGGAGGGGGATTACATCAATTGCCCCCTGAATGAGGAGGAGTATAACCGGTTCGTGGACGCGCTGTTAGAGGCGGAGACCATTGAGCTGCGGGAATTCGAACAACGCATGTGGGAGGATCCCCGCTTCTTCGAGGGGTGTCTCCCCATAGAGGTGATCGCCCGCCGCGGCCGACAGGCGCTGGCCTTTGGCCCCATGCGACCGGTGGGGCTCATCGATCCACGCACCGGGCAACGTCCCTACGCGGTCGTGCAGTTACGTCAGGACAACCTGGCAGGCACCCTGTACAACATGGTCGGCTTTCAGACGAATCTGAAGTGGGACGAGCAGCGGCGGGTCTTCCGTATGATCCCGGGGTTGGAGCACGCCGAGTTCGTGCGCTATGGCATGATGCATCGGAATACCTTCATCAATTCGCCTGTGCTACTACGCCCGACCCTCCAGTTTCGGAAGCGAGACGACCTCTTCTTCGCCGGACAGATCACAGGCGTGGAAGGATACGTGGGGAACATCGGTACCGGACTGGTGGCAGGCATCAATGCCGCCCGGCTCCTTCAGGGACTTGAGCTTCTTGTCTTCCCCCCGACGACGATGCTGGGCGCGCTCTGTCATTACGTCACCCACGCTGATCCAAAGGACTTTCAACCGATGAAGGCTAATTTCGGCATCCTGCCACCACTGGAAAGACGCATCCGTAACAAGCGAGCGCGCAACCGGGCTTACGTGGACAGAGCGCTGGCCGACCTGGAGGCATTTGCCCAAGAGCATGGGCTCACGTTGGAGCCAGCGACCCTGTAAACGGTTTCTCTCATACCAAAATAGGGGCGACCGGCCGCTCGCCCCTAGGCATCAATTTAAGCGATCAGGTGCGAACTTCTTGCTCGCCATCTCCTGACTTGGGCAGCCACAAGCCGCCCCTATACAAGGCATCTAACCCAAAGTAGGGGCGTCCCTTGTGGACGCTCTGAACTCATCCGATAAGGCGAGGTCACTTCCATAAAAATATCAGGGTTGAAGGCGTGAGAACACGCTTGTGCTGTTAAGTTGATGCGAAAGGGGCGCACAGCCGTGCGCCCCTATAGATGTTCTATAAGCGAACACCTTGAAGAATCCCTGGCATCGCGTCGGCTTAGGCGTCATTCGCCTTGATCGCCCGGATGTACAGGCTATACACTCGCGTTCCATCCTTGGCCGTCCAGGGCTCACTTCGGGCTGTGGTGATGTCGCGGAAGCCTGCCTGGGCGATCAGGGCGATATACTCGGCCTCGGGCAGCGCCCCGGAGACGCATGCCGCCCACGATTTGGGATCCCTTCGTAACTCGGGGCTGAACGGCCGATCGGTCACGATATCGCTGATGACCAGCCGTCCGCCCGGCTTCAACACCCGAAAAGCCTCCCGGAACACCCGCGCCTTGTCCTGTATCAGGTTGATGACGCAGTTGCTCATCACCACATCTACCGAAGCGTCATCCAAAGGAATAGCCAGCGCATCTCCTTGGCGGAATTCTACGTTGGTATATCCCTTGGCCTGCGCAGTCCTCCGGGCGCGCGCCAGCATCTCGGGCAGCCTGTCTAGCCCGATCACCTTCCCCTGCGGCCCCACCTGCTCCGCGGTCGGGAACATGTCGGCTCCGGCCCCACAGCCGATGTCTAACACGATCTCCCCGGGCTTGAGTTCGGCCAGTGCGACCGGATTGCCACAGCCTAGGGAGAGGGTGGCTTCAGAAGTGGCCAGCGAGGCGCACGTTGAACACGTCTCCGCCGATGGCTCCGAGACGACGTTGGATTCCAATCCGGGAGCGTCATCTGTAAGCGCCGGGTCAAAACATTCCGATCCGCCCGTCGCGAGTCGGCGATAATATTGCTGTACCGCTTCCTCTATCTGGGGATCGGGCTTCGTCCCCACGGCTACGAAGATGGTTACCGATGCCTGTCCCTTCCCTGCTTCGGATTCAGCACAGCAGGATTGACAGGTGTCCTCCACTCGAACGTTCACCAGACTGGCTGCCTCAAACCAGCTTCGTATGCGTCCTCGATCGAAACCCAGCCACACGTCATGATGCTCCTCACGCAGCCAGGTGTACGGATGTTCATCCATATCCGTAATGACCAACCGCCCACCCGGTCTGAGCAGGCGAACCATCTCTCGAATGGCAGCCAGGGGATCATGCGCATGATGTAAATACATGTTGGCCAGCACAGCATCCAGGCTCGCATCGGGCAGGGGGATGCGCGTGCCCTCGGCAATGTGATATTCCACGTTATCGAACGCTGCTAGGTTCTGTCGGGCGACGGCGATCATCTCCAGGGATTGATCGACCACATGCACCCGGGCGACCAAGGGAGCTAGCCCCTGGGCGAGGAACCCGGTCCCCGCGCCGATATCGGCGACTACTGCGGTCGGATGTAAGGCGGCCCGCTCCAGGGCGGCATCTCGCACCGCGTCCGAGTACATGCTGGTTCGCAGGGCGTCCCATTCTCGGGCAACCTGGGAGAAATACGAGCGACTCATAAAGCCTCCTCAAGATAGAACGATGACTAACCGCGCTCTGGCTCATCGAGCCCGTCGTCGGTCGGTCTCTCGTCGTTCATAATATGCGCCTGGGGTTTTCGCTCGATACCGAGGTGCTTCCCGATCTGTTCCTTGAACCAGGCGATGCCTTCATAATCCAGGCAGTAGCAAGTCGCAGGCCCCTCGATCTCGCCTCGGGTGAGGCCAGCCTCCTTGAGGACTTTTAGATGCTGAGAGACGGTGGACTGGGCTAAGGGAAGAGCCGCGACGAGGGTTCCACAGATGCAACGGCCACAACCGGCCAGTTGTTTGATGATAGCCCAACGGACCGGGTTCCCCAGCGCCTTGAGCATACGGACCAGGCGCTCTTCTTCGGCTGTCAGTGCTAAATGCTTTTCTCGGCCCATTTCATCGTAATTTTACGATGAAGGGGTGAAAAGGGCAAATTGACCATCTCACGCGTGTTGACGGGATAACAATAGCCCTCTATAATGGACGCTAGAATCGGGGGGGCTCCTGGATCGGCCATCAAGGATCACAGATCTTCCATCGTCGGCACAAGAGTATCCACCGCGCAGGGGAGGACTTCTATGCGATATGTATCTCTCTTCATCCTGGTGCTTTTAGGAGGGACGCTGGTCGGCTGCGTGGCCATGGATTCGCAACAACTGGCCCAATACATGGCGGCGCGGGCCACGGAGGTGGCCATCAGCCAAGCGATCGCCGACGCCCGGGCGACGGAGGCGGCAGCCCTGGCGCAGATCGCCACGATCGTCGCCCAGTGGACACCGACGCCGACGCCAACGGCCACTGCTACTCCCGTCATCACGTCTACCGAGGTGCTAACACCGACGACCGCTGAGAGCCCTACACCCTTACCGGAATCTGTGGAGACGCTTACCCCCACCATGACGTCCACTCCTCTCCCGACCGAGGCGCCGACTTCCACGTTGACCGTGACCCTCACGCCCACCGGCATGCTCACCCCCACTCTGACTCCGACGCCCACAGGGACCCCCACACCACAATTCGAGGCCTACGTCCGCCCGGCGGGCTCCATCCGGGTGAATGTACGCACCGGGCCGGGATTGGCCTGGGAGCCCTTCACCACCATCGCTCCAGGGCAGGATGTGCGCATCATCGGCACCAACCCAGAGCGTACATGGTGGCGTATCTGCTGTGTGGCCGATGGGAAGGCCGGCTGGGTCAGCGCTCAGGTGACGCAGGCGCGAGGCGACCTGGATCAGGTCCCCGTCATCGAGCCAGTCCTGCCTGAGGACTTGTACGCCGTCTGGCGGATCCGCTGGGAATGCCATTCCCCTGGCTGCAAATTCGATCAGTGTGAGGGGCAGAGCGTGGCCCGGGTGCGCAAGGTATTGAACGAGCGCTGGCTGGAGATCGAGCGCAAGGCCACCTGGGAGGGAGAGTGTGGAGAGCCCTTCACATGGATCACCCAGGTGGACCGATACACAGGCGAGGAGAAGCCGCTCCCAGGCGATGGTCAGATGTTCCGCTTCTTCGAGGGGCCGGCCAACGTGGGCGAGGTCAACCGCGCGCTCACACTGGACGGGAAGCGGCTTCCCATGTGGTGTACAGAGCCGCGCTCTCGGGAAGAGGAACACGAGGGAGGGTGGACGATCGTCTTCGAAGGGGAAGCCTGTTACGATCTCCAAAGCGGCATGTTGCTCACCATGGGATACTTCAAGCGGTGGCTATTCACGGGCACGTTCGAGGGCAAGCAATACGAGCGCCAGTATTTCGGCGACTACGAGGTATACGAGCAGGTGTTGGAGGAGACGAACGTCAAACTGAGTCCACCGTTAGAAGAATAGCATCAAGGAACGACGATCAAAGCGCAGGCCCGGATGATCTCATCCGGGCCTGCGTTGCTTCATCCGGTCGTGCAGCACACGCGCGGACCAGGTCAGACTGGTTCGCATTCCAGTGGCTCATTCTGTATAAGGCTCTCCATCCACCCAGACGCGTACGTTGTCAAAGTAGGCGTTGGTATTCTCAGGCAACAGGCTGTGTGCCTGCAGGAAGATCATGATAGGGATATCGGCGCCCTCCTCCAATCCGCATTTCTCCTGCATGGCTGCCTTATCCAACACGATCTCATGGCTTAGCGGCAGCCACTGCCCGTGATACGGGCCGTTCACCCATTCAGCATCGCAGCATCCCGCCTTAACGCCCAGTGCCACCCAGTCATAGGTCCAGACGTTACCGCCATGTTTCCCGCCGTGGTCATACAGCAGGTACATGACCTCGACCTTGACCTTCTCGGTGTCGTATGGGACGTAGAAGGTGCGGGAAACGCCGGCTTCGAAGGGCACTGTGCTAGCGATCTTGAGCGAGTAGCTGCCATCGTAGGGCGATTCGTCCTTGTGGACCTGCTCGCGATCAAACGTCACGTGCTCGGCGCCTCGATAGGCATAGGCCCCCCACCGATGCGGGACCCACGTCCACGTGTTGCCATACCACTCGTCGAACGTCTCGAAGAATGGCCCGGGATTCGAATCGTTGCGCAGAACGCCGCCGGTCGCCCAGGCATTGCGGCTGGCAGGCTCGTCCTTAGCCGGGCCATGCCCGACAATAGTGGAATGATCATCACCCCTGGCGACCTCCTCAGCATGGGCGACCATCGCCGGAGAAGGGAAGGAGGCGATGCTGTTCACCCATGCCTGGAGCTCTGCATTGCCCGGGTTGGGGATCGGGATAGGTCGGGTTGTCGGGTTCCCCCCGGAACCGTCACGCGGCGGCTGGATGGCGGTATAGTTTGACTGCCAGGTGGACCAGTCAGAGATGTTGCATTCCGCCTGGACCACGCCGACCGTCAAAGCGATGATCAGGAAGCCTACGCCCAAAGCCATGAGCAAAGGTCTTCTGGATCGCATGGCTTCTCCTCCTTTGGCTTTACGACCTGAGGTGAGGACAAAGGGTGCGGTGTGCTAACACGACCCGGTTGCCTTGAGGGATACCAAACGCTTCGCATGAGCAGAGTTCTATGACTTCAAACACCTCCTCCAATTATCTTGACGGTTGTCAAAGCCAAAGGACGCGCTCAGGTAGCGAGCTTTGTCGAGATAATTGGAGAACGTCATTTATCCGTCCGATTTCAGTATGGCACAGTCTAGAAAAGTGTGCTATAGTGTATGCGTACCGCACCACTGGCTGTCCCGGCTGGGAGGGATACGCGCGTCTCCCAGCCGGATGCGCGTGGAGGTCATAAGACCGACCGGCGAGACCCGTGGTGGCGGTAGCCCCCTCATTGACCGCCTACCGCCCCGCACCTATCGTTCATCCAGGAGGAGAATACAAGATGATGAGACGCAGATACACATGGGCAATCATCCTGGCCCTCGTCATCGTGCTTACGGTGGGGGGTAGCCTGGCCAGCTCTATGCCGCTGGCGACCTCCCCTACGGAGCTGCTCAAGAACGGCAGCTTCGAAGAGGGGTTTACCTTCCAACCGGGTTGTGGGATGGTGGGCGCGTTTTGGGGATGCTTCCAAAACGGCGGGACCGCGAACTACGGCTTTCACGATGACCAATGGGATCCTGTCGTCTACGACGGCGAACATTCCCAGCTGATAGCCATCGACACGAAGAAGATCGGCGGAGATCCCGATCGGTACGCCGGCATCTATCAAACCGTCGATGTGGTGCCAGGACAGACGTATCATTTCTCCATACGAGGAATGATACGGGCTGATGATCATGATCCTGATCCCTGGCGTTATCGCGTGCAGGTCGGCTTTGACCACACCGGCGGCAGCGACTGGACGGCGGTGACCGACTGGATCGAGCTCCCCTGGGATACCTATTACCCTCGCACGGCTCCGGGCGAGTTCAGCGCATACGAGACCACGGTCACAGCCCAAGGGACGAAGCTGACCGTCTTCATCCGGGTGTGGAAGAAGTGGGGCGACTGGTACCGCGAGGTGGACGTGAACATCGATGCCGTGAGCCTCACCGGGCCGACGGTCATCGGCGCGGTGCCTGCAGCACCGGAGCCTGTGGCCGTCACGCCTCCGCCACCACCACCGCAGCCTCTGGTGTGCACAGGTCCCAACCTGCTACGCAACGGGGACTTCGAGGAAGGCTTCTATGGATGGGGCGTGGGCTATTACTGGGGCTGGTTCCACAACGATGGACAGGCTAGCTACACCTTCCACGACGATCAATGGGATCCCTCCGTATACGAGGGTGAACACGCCCAGCTCATAGGGATCAGCACATGGGGCCTAGCGGCCAGCGACCCGGACCGCTATGCGGGCATCTATCAGGTGGTCAACGGCCTGGAGCCCGGCGCCCAGTATGAGCTCTCGATCGCGGGCATGATGCGAGAGGAGCCTCTGCACTCCGAAGAGGACCCGTATCGCTATCGGGTGCAATGGGGATACGCCCCGGATGGCGAGCTGGATTGGACGAAGGTGACCGACTGGCAGGATCTGCCCTGGGAGACCGTCTATGCCCGCACGGATCCGGGCGAGTACCTCACCTACTCGACGACCTTCGTGGCGCCCAGCTCACAAGTGACGATCTTCATCCGGGTATGGAAGAAGTGGCCGACGGTCGGGCGAGAGATCGACGTCAACCTCGACGCGATCACCCTGCGTCGCTGCTGGCCCCAGGAGGCCCAGCCGGCGGATCCCCCGGCGGGTGAACCCGTCATCTACGTCGTCAAGCCGGGAGATTACCTGGCTCGCATCGCCGCCCGCTTCGGCACGACGGTGCAGGCCATCGTCCAGGCGAACGGCCTATCCAATCCCAACCTGATCTACGTCGGGCAACAGTTGATCATCCCAGCGACGGTCCCGGTGCCGCCTCCCTCGCACGCGGTGGCACCCCCGCCGGTGGCGACGTCGCCTCCCACGGACGAAGCGGGAGAAGGGACGGTCTACGTCGTGCGCCCCGGCGACACCCTGTACGCCATCGCGGTGCGCTACGGCGTGACGCCATACGCCATCGCCCAGGCTAACGGCCTGCAGAATCTGCATTGGATCTACCCGGGGCAGCAGCTCGTCATCCCCAAGACCTGAACGAGGGGAAACGCGGCTGGGAGGATCTCTCCCGGTCGTGCCTGTGATAGAAAGCCCCGAAGGGCTTCGGAAGCCCTTCGGGGCTGTTTTTTCCTCCCGATATGCTTCAAATCGCGACGCGAACCGGCTGCCCGGTTGCCAGGCTCTGGTTGGCGGCGAGGGTCACCGCGGCCGTGCGCACGCCATCAGCATACGTGCTGCGGATGAGGGCACGATCGCTGGTCTTGACCGCGTTCAGGAACGCCCGATCCTCCAGGGTGAAGATGTCCTTCTCGCCGGGGATCTCGATGATCTCCGGCTCCCCCGCAACTAGAAAACGCCCCGTATACTCCCACCCGGAGAAGAGGATGGAATGCTCATGGGCGAAGAGATGGAGGTTCACGCCGCCTCCGCCGGCCTTGGCCGCACAGGCGGCGTACAGCGTGACCACAGCGCCCTCCGCCAGCTTCATGTTGACGACCACGCCATCCTCTATGTCATATTCCGGCAAGGCCGCCCTGGCCGATCGATTGAACCCTCGGGCACCATAGGCGAACACCTCCTCGACCTCGCCCGCCAAATAGCGGACCAGGTCCACCGTGTGCGTGACCTGCTCGTGAAACTGCCCGCCGCTCTTCTCCTTGACCACCCACCAGCGATGGATGGGGATGGATCCATCCGGTGGCCTGCCGATCCACCCCCCATATCCGATGATGAGCGGATCCTGCTGCAAGATGCGGCGGGCCCTTTGGACGCTTCGCCGATAACGAGTCATATATCCTGCCCCTGCCAGCAGATCCGCCTCCTCCACCCGCCGGGCGATCTCCCGCATCAGATCCAGATCCAATCCCAGCGGCTTCTCTACCAGGAAGGGCACCCGATGCTCGATGGCCGCGATCTCGGCCTCGCCATGAGCGAACGGCGGCAGGCAGATGAACAGGGCGTCTATCTGCACAGCGTCCAGCATCGCTCGGGGATCCGTGAACGCGCGGCCTCCGTATTCCGCCGCGCGGCGCTCCGCCGCCTCCGCCGAGATATCGCAGAACGCGACCAGTTCCACATCCTCCATGCGGGCCAAGCCAGTGAGATGAGACCCGGCGATCCCACCGCAGCCGACGAAGCCGACCCTGACTTTATCCAGCATGTGAGTATCCTCGCGAGGATGTAGATAGCCTGAGGAGTATCCTTACAGGATCCACTTCAGCGCGCCCAACAGGGTGAGGACGTTCTCGGGACGGCTGGAATGGCCCATGAGGCCGATGCGCCAGATCTTCCCCTTCAGCGCGCCCAGCCCGCCCGCGATCTCGATGTTGTATTCCTCCAACAGCCTGCGGCGCACGGCGGCCTCGTCCACCCCATCAGGCACGCGCACCGTCGTCAGTGTGGGCAGGCGACGGCTTTCCGGGACATGCAACGTGAGCCCCAGCTCCTCCAGGCCTTCCCATAGCATCCGCGCGTTGCGCCGATGACGCTCAAAGCGCGCCTCCAGGCCCTCCTCGGCGACTAGGCGCAGGGCCTCGCGCAGGGCATAGTTCATATTAATGGGAGCCGTGTGGTGATAAGATCGCTCGGCCCCCCAATACTTCTGCACCATCGTCAGATCAAGATACCAGTTGGCGACGGGGCTCCGCCGCGCGCGGAGGGCTTCCTCAGCTCGCGGGCTCACCGTGATCGGGGCCAACCCTGGCGGACAGCTCAGACACTTCTGCGAGCCGCTGTAACAGATATCGATGCCCACCCGATCCACCGCCACCGGGAGCCCGCCTAGGGAGGTGACGGCATCGACCAGCAAGAGAGCCCCGTGCTTATGCGCCACCTCGGCGATCTCTTCCAACGGCTGAAGCGCGCCGGTGGAGGTCTCCGCATGGACGATGGCGACGATCTTGGCCTTGGAGGAGCGGAGCGCCTCCTCCACTTGGGATGCGCTGAAGACATCCCCCCATTCGGCGTCGATGCGGTGCACTTTGGCGCCGTAGCGTCCGGCCATATCGACCATTCGCTCACCGAAGTAGCCATTGACGCAGATGAGGATCGGATCGCCCGGCTCGATGAAATTGCAAAGGGCTGCCTCCATACCGGCGCTGCCAGTACCGGAGATAGGGATCGTCAGTTGGTTCGTGGTCTCGAAGACCATGCGCAGCAGCTCTTGGATCTCGTTCATGATGACCAGGAAGTCCGGGTCGAGGTGACCAACGGGTGGCGTCGCCATGGCGCGCAGTACCCGTGGATGCACCATGCTGGGGCCGGGCCCCAACAGCAGACGCGGGGAAGGGTTCAGATCCGTGTAGGTTCGTGTGGCTTGTGTACTCATACGCGCTCCTCTCAGAGTGGATTACCGCGAGATGGCCCCATTGTAGTCCGTGGTCTGGTCCTTGTCAACGACTCAACCCCGGCTATCGAAGATGAGCAACCTCCCAGGAGCTTGAGGCAAGTAAATGAGGCATCCTGGCCCCAAACGGGTCAACGAGAGCCCGTAACGTCACCAGGGGCAACCCGTCTTCAATTGTAAGATGGGTGGTCTCCCTCACGCGTGTTGGCGCTCCCGCCGACGTGCGGTCAGCGGCGGATAAATCCTGCCGCTTGGGAAAAAGCATCCAGGCGTCGTTATTTATGCGGCGCCGGGCCGAAAATGCCCCCTTGTGACCTCACCAACATCGTAGAGGGAGAGTACCTGGAGATGAGGAAAAGCAACAAGAAATGCGTACATCTACTCACTTGCGCGAAAGCCTCCCTATGGGTTAAAATAAGCCTAGATCGATCCCTTTCTCGCTTTCAACGGTGGGGCCCTCCGCATGTGTATCTCCCTTGGTATTATAAAGGCTGTCCATCCTGAAAACGGGAAGAAGTAGCGAAAAACATCAAGAAGGGTACGATATGACCCGCGTGCTTGTTATTGGCCTGGATGGCGTGCCCTTGAACCTGATCAAGCCTTGGGCGGAGGCGGGAAAGCTGCCCACCCTGAAAGGATTCCTCGACCAGGGAGCCACTGGCCTTCTACAGTCAACGATCCCTCCTACATCCGGCCCTGCTTGGTCCTCATTCATAACGGGGAAAAACCCCGGGAAGACGGGCATCTTCGATTTTCTCCATCGCCGTAGAGGAACCTATACGTTTTACCCTAACGATGCTCGTCGGCGGGCTGGCAGGTCCCTTTGGGGCATCCTCAGCGCTGAAGGCAAACGCGTCGGGGTCCTCAATGTCCCTATGTCGTATCCCGTTGAACCAGTTAATGGCTTCATGATCAGCGGCTGGATGACCCCCTATATGGCGCGGGATTTCGTCCACCCGCCTGAGCTCCTGGATGAATTAGAGAAGCATGTGGGCCCTTATCGGGTGTACCCCACCGAGACGTTCTCCGAGCGACGCAAAGAGGCTTACTTCCAGGCATCTCACCAGCTGCTCGAGATGCGCACACAGGCCGCGCTCTACCTGATGCGACGCGAGCCGTGGGACTTCTTCATGGTCGTCTTCTTTGACACAGATCGCGTCCTCCATCAGCTCTGGCATTATCTCGATCCCGAACATCCCTGGCATCCCTCGAACGGCGCCGTTGATAAGAGCGAACCCGTATGGCGTTACTTCCAGCACTTGGACACTTCCATCGGTCAACTGATCGAGGAGGCCGGCGATGACGTCCTAGTGATTATCATGTCCGATCACGGGATGGGTTCGTGTCATAACATGATCATTTTGAACAACTGGCTATTGCAGGCTGGCTTGCTACAGTTAAAGGATGCCCCCCTGGCGAAAATCAAGCGGCGTCTGTTCGACTGGGGATTCACGTTGAGGAACGCCCATCAACTCGTGGACAGGTTGGGCTTGGCCAAACACGCCGAATATAAGGCGTTGTACTCCGTGGATGCCATCTTGAAGAGCATCTTCCTCTCCTTCCATGACGTGGACTGGTCGCGGTCATGGGCGTATTCCTTCGGCCGTGACGTGGGGCCCATCTACTTGAACGTGAAGGGGCGAGAGCCGCAGGGCATCATCAATCCGGGTCGAGAGTATGAAGAGGTGCGAAGGGAGATCGCCGCGCTGGCGAAGGATCTCACCGATCCGGAGACGGGGCGCAGGCTGGTAGGGCGCGTCCTATACAAAGAGGAAATCTACAGCGGGCCTTATCTGGAGGAGGCGCCTGATTTAGTGTTGTTACCCGCGGCCGAGACGGACAAATTCTACGGCCTGGCGGATTTCGGGGCCAACCGGATCGTGCAGCCGATGTATCGCTATTCGGGCATGCACCGTGAACACGGACTGATCATGATGAGAGGGCCCCAGGTCCGGAGGGGAACCCAACTCGTGGGAGCCCACATCGTCGATCTGGCGCCCACGATCTTGTACGCCATGGGAGTCCCCATCCCGGAGGATATGGATGGGCGCCCGCTTCTAGAGGCGTTCGAGGAGGAGACCGTACGTGAAGCGCCTCCGATGAGCATGGCTCCCTCCGCATTGTTCCAATGGCGCTCGGAGGTCGGATACACCGTGGAGGAGGCTGGCGAGATCGAGCGACGCCTGAGGCAGATGGGTTATCTGGGCTAAGGGGAAACGACGGGAAGGGGCTATGGTCCGCCTTGGTTCCTTGGTGAAGCCTTTACCTTCCGTACAACTGAATACCCGATGGCTTTCATCGCGATGGATCATCGCCGCCTTGCTTCTGTTGATTACGGCCCTGGCGGCTGGGCTGCGGTTTTACCACCTGGGAACCAAAGGTCTTTGGGTGGATGAGATCTTCACCGCGACCTTCGCCAGCGCCGAGAACGATTGGGGGACCGTCGCGCGGCGGGCCCTGAGCACCCCTATCCCGAGCCCTCCTTTATGGTTCTGGATCACGCATCTCTTCATCAAGGCCTTCGGTGGCGGTAACGCGGTGGTTCGGCTGCCCTCCGCCATAGCTGGCATCCTGGGCGTCCTGGCCATCTACAAGGTGGGGGAGACGCTCTTCGACAGGACGACGGGGATCTTTAGCGCCTTCTTGCTCGCCATATCCCCCATGCACTTGCACTTCTCCCAGGAGGCCAGATTCTACGCGGCCATCGTCCTGTTCTCCCTGCTGAGCCTCTACTTCCTTTATCAGGGGTTGAACTCCGAGGGGAAACGATGGTGGCTTGGGTTCACCGTCATCACCTTGATCAACCTCTATATCCATCTAACGACGTTCCTCGTGTTGGCCGCGGAGATCGTTTACGCCGTCGTGATGCTAAGCTATGACTGGTTCGCAGCCAGGAAGGCCGGCCGTGGGAAGAGTCTTCTGTTCACCTTTGCTCCCCTGCTCGCCAGCCTATGCGCTATCGCCCTTGGCTACGCGCCCATGGTGCCCTATCTCCTCCTCGGCGTCCAAAGCCCTCGGGGGTTGGGGAACGCGGGCCATATCCAGGGGTTAGACCTCTCGCCAGGGTATTTCCTCTCCCTTTTCGCTTACTTCGGAGCCGGTACGGGGATTGCCCTCTCCCTGTATGTGGCTGCCTTCCTTTGGGGGCTCTTCAATGCCGCGCGCGAGCGCAAGCGACAAGCGGCTTTAATCCTTTTATGGATTTCCGTGCCCTTCGTCATCGTGGTCCTCCTTCGGCCAAAACATTGGTTCGCCCCTAAGTATGTGATCTCGATCCTGCCTCTGTACTTGATCACCATATCATGGGGGCTCGTCAACGTCGCCCGCTCTCTCGTGCTTGCGGTAAGTCACTGGGAGGATCTTTTCTCATCGAAGCTGCTACAGGCGGTCAGCCTGACGTGCTTGGTCGCCATCTATGGGCTGATGAGCGCCTCTGTCCTGGATGTGATCTACGCCTGGCAGCAAGGCCGCTGGCAGGAGATCGCCCGCTTCCTGAACGCCAACGCCAGGCCGGGAGATGTCATCGTGATCGTTCCCCTCCGCATTCTCACCATGTCAGCTCAGGAGATCATGGCCTATTACGGGCCGAAGCCCGATGAGATGGACGTCGTCGTGGCCGGCCGTCGTGAGCGGATAGAGGAGCTCCTAGCCCAACATGAACGGGTCTGGATCATCATACCGGGGGGATGGGCAATGCCCAATCTTGGGATTCGGAAGCTGATGCCCCCCGACCTACCCTATGTGACGATCTCCCTTGGAGGTCGGGCCAGGGTATTGTACACCGGAGAGGGCCAATCCCTGGAAGCCCTATTGGAGGAGGCGAAGCGGTTCACGAATCTCACGGCCACGGCTTACGGCTCCATCGGGGATGCCTATCGCTCTCTGGAGATGTGGGACGAGGCGCTGACAGCTTACACTAAAGCGGCGGCCATGGAACCGGAACGAGGGGTCTGGCACTACCGTCAAGCCCTCGTCTACGAGCAGCAGGGACAATTTGATAGGGCGCTGGCTGAGTATCGTGAGGCCATTCGGCTGCAACCTGAGATCTCTGGCTTCCACGCCGCGCTGGGGCACTTCTACAGCCATGTTGGCCTCACAGATCAGGCTATCTCAGAGTATAGGGAGGCGATCAGACTCTATGTGAGTCAGAACAGAGATGGCGAGCGCTCGAAATATGTACGCTCGTGGCGTGATAAAATACGCGAACTGGAGATGTCGGTAAAAAGGATAGAGGTGGCAGACAACATGTCACCGACGCTCTCTAATGAGAGGAGTGGCGCCTATGTCGCGAACAGATGATCGTACAACACGAGCTCATCACTATCGCCGTAGGGCGCGGTTCGGCGTCCTGATCTTCCTGAGCCTGGTCTTGACCCTGACGCTTTATCAAGCTGTAGGCGGCGGCCCACTACGACGAGGCTTCCTCAATCCCTTCCAGCAGTCTGAGTGGCCTTTCGGCCCTGAGTACTACTATTACTACTATGAGGTGACGCCTACGCCGACGCCCACGCCGATGAGGCAGATCGCCGGCTGGGTCTTCATCGACAGCAACGGCGACGGACATCGCAATCCCTGGCCGCCGGATAACGAGACCAGCGGTATCTCCGGTGTGACTATCGATCTGTTACAGGGAGGATCGGTGATCAGCACCACATACAGCGTGTTCCCATCCGGCTGGTATCAGTTCGACAACGTCGATCCTGGCGATTACGTTGTTCGGGAACATCAGCCGGCAGGGTATGCCAGCACCAGCCCGGATGAAGTCGCCGTCTCCGTAGCAGGGTCCGGTCAGTACATCGTAGACTTCGGCGAGCAGCCGTTCACGCCTACGCCGACGGCCACGCCGACCCCGACGGCTACACCTACGCCGACGGAGACACCTACGCCAACAGCCACTCCGTCGCCGACAGCCACGCCGACGCTGACGCCATCTCCAACGGCGACGAGTTCGCCTACGCCCACACCTACAGAGGCGCCAGGGTATAAGCTCTACCTGCCGCTGAGCCTGAGGTGGTGAGCATCGACCGGGGGCCTTCTTCGACCATGGCCTCTACGTTGTGAGCCAGGACACGGTGAAGCCCTCGCGAGGCATCCTGTCCCGCGAGGGCTCCATCTAACGTTCGTATTGAAATCGCCAAGGGAAGGATGAAGCAGGCTGTTCTGCGGAAGTAGGGGCGCAGCGTCGCTGCGTCCCTATTTTCTATCATCGCCGACCGTATTCCTCTATGGCCTCCAGATAACACTCGATGCTGGCGATGGGCACCGTGTAGGGGATGTGATTGCCTACGGCGAAGAAGTATCCGGGGCAGTCGCGCCCCAGGTCGGCGCAGCGCTTCACCTCCGCCCGGATATCCTCTGGCGTCCCATACTGAAGGACCCGCGAGTCGATGTTCCCGATGATCACGTGGGTCTGGCCGTAGCGCTCCACGATGTACTTCAGATCAGTTAGCGGCTCGAAGATGAAGCCCTCCGCCCCTGCCTCAGCGAGATCATCCACGAACTCGGTGAAGTTACCATCCGAGCAGAAGAGCACCTTAATCCCAGCCTCGCGGAGTGGGTCCCATAACCGCTTCAGACGGGGGAAGATGTACTTCCTCATCCAGGCGGGAGAGAACACCGGCCCGCTGGCCCAGACGATGTCATCATGGCAGAGGAAAACGGGGACCTCCGCCCGGATGTGTGCCTCCACGACCATCATGCTGATCTCGGTGAACTGATCCAGGATCTCCTCAAAACGCCTGGGATCCTCCTTGGCCGCCAGCATGAAGAGCTCCCACCCGAAGGTGATGATGTTCCAGGTGAAGACGGAGTTGTAGAAGCCGCCGGGGAACACAGCATCCGGATAGAGCGTTCGCCCCCGCTCGTAATACTCGCGCACCGACGCTGTCAGCTCCTCTATGCTGGGCAGATCTGCCACCTCTAGCGGGTTGAAGGCCAGCACTTCCTCAACCGAACGGAACGGATAGCTCGCCTTCCAGGGGGTCTCCGTCTCGTAATATTTGGCCCGCCCCATGTCCGTTCGCGGCAGGCCCCATTCACGGCTATACGTGGACCAGATGAAGTCGTAATCCAACGCCTTCGCCAGAGCGGCGTGCGCCTTGTCCGTTTGCTCTGGATCCTCCGGATCGTATCCGGTCACCTTGATGATGAACTGGCGATGGGTCAGGTACTCGGTATGCGGGATACGGTCCGGCATCTCTAAATGAAGCGCCTGCCAGCCACGTTCGTAGCTCATGCTCCATCACCCTTATCTCACCTGCACGTCGGTCAGGTAGATATCCTCGCGTCCCAGGATGCGTCGGACCTCGTCCTCGACCAGATCGACGCCTAGACCAGGGGCGTCGGGTACCTGGATCACGCCGTCCTGGATCATGTCCTCATGAAGGATCCCGCTGATCAGCCCTTTCCATTCCGGGAGGACCACGGGGAGCTCGAAGGCGATGAAGTTGTCCGGGAGAGTGGCACATACCTGGATCAACGCCGCGAGGCCGAAGGGACCGTCGCCAATGCCGTGAGGGGCGATCAGGATGCCGTGCAGGTCGGCATACTCGGCGACCCACTTCAACTCGGCCAGGCCACCGATGTCCATCGGGTCAGGGCCGATCACATCGACGGCCTGGGTCTCGATGAGCTCCTTGAAATTGTGCCGCAGGTAGATCTGCTCTCCGGTGTGGATCATCACTGATGTCTTGGCCTTGACCTCTCGATACAGCTCAGGGCTGACGTACGGCGTGTAATCACCTGTTACAAGGTCTTCGAGCCAGAACGGTCGCAGGGGCTCAACCCGCCTGGCGAAAGCGATGGCGCCGGGCACCTTCCAGCCAGGCCCGCAGTCGATCGCCAGCTCCATATCCTCGCCCAACGCCTCTCTCACCGCGGCCATGCACGCCACAGCGTGGTCGAGCCCGCGCTTGGTGACCATGCCTGCGTTCTGTCCAAGGGCTTCCGGGGCGAATTCCATGAAGCCGGCGCTCTGACGTGGCACGTACGAGATCCCATAATGATGATCGGCCACGGTGCGCCACCGGCTGTCGTGAAAACCCGTCGCGACCTTCATGATGGTCATGCCGCGTGCGGATTCCTTGCGGGCCTTGGCCATGGCATAGTAGTCCTCCGGCCTGTCCCCGCCTTGCCAGTAGGGCTGGTACATGTGAAATGGCGGGGGGCCTCCCATGTACGGCCGGACCGTGTCGCGGACTTTGCCACCGAGCAGCCGATAGATCGGCACGCCTGTAGCCTTGCCGGCGATATCCCAAAGGGCGATCTCGATGGAGCTGACCGCCGCCCCCCAAGGCTTGAAGCCGCCAAGGCGTCGAATCCGGCGCATCACATCTTCAACGTTCCTAGGATCCAGGCCGACGATGAACGGCTTATAGTAGAGGATATGAGGAGCCATATAGGCGTGCTTGCTCATCTCCACCTGGCTTAAGCCGTAGATGCCTTCATCCGTATCGATGCGCAGCAGCAGCGCCCGCAGCGAAGGGATGTGAATACACCGCAGATCCGTGATCTTCATACTCATCCCTCCATAAAAAAGGTGCGTCGCACTTGCGCAAGTGCGACGCACCTTTTGAGCATCTCTCACTTCAGGAACAATTCGATCACCGGCACCACCACGTTGGGCTTCTGCACGGGGAGCTCCAGGATGACCGTATCGCGGCCGGTGATGCCCCAGCGCTCCAATCGCTCCGGCGTCTCCTCAGAGAACAGGATCTCCGAGGCGTCATTGAGCAGTTGGGCATACTCAATGCGCCCGGCCAGGCCGTCGATGGGGAGGTATCGGAAGGGCCAGGCGAAGACATGGACGTACAGCCGGTTCGTCTCGGGGTTGTACGTCAGCCGGCAATCCTGCGGCGCTTGGAACTCCTCTGGGGCCTGGGTGCAGCCGTAGATCGATCGGCTGTGATATTTCATCCATCGGCCGATGCCCTCCAGCCGCTCCATGGCCCGATCGTCGAACGTGCCGCGAGCGGTGGGGCCGACGTTGAGCAACAGGTTGCCGCCCTTACTCACCGTATCGATGAGCATCTGCACGAGCTGTTCCACGCTCTTCCAGGTCGCCTCATCGCGATGGTAACCCCAGGAGCCGGAGAAGGTCTGGCATGTCTCCCATAGCACCGGCTTGCCATCGATCTTGGGCCACTCACGCACCACCACCTGCTCTGGCGTGCGGTAATCCCAGCCGCCCGGCACATCCAGGAGGTCTAGCCGGTCGTTGACCAGGATGTGAGGCTGCAGCTCCCGGGTCATCTTCAGCAGCTTCTCCGATTGCCAGTCATCGCGGCCCTTGCCATCATCGCCGGGATAGGAGAAGTCATAGAAAATGAGGTCGATGCGGCCGAACTCCGTGAGGAGCTCCCTGACCTGGTTGTGCAGATACTCGGCGTACTTACGGATATCCCGATGCTTGTTCTTCTCCCGGAACTCGGGATTGTCCCGCATGGGATGGTGCCGATCAACGGGGAACTCCGGATGGTGCCAGTCGATCAGCGAGTAGTAGAAGCCGACCCGCAGCCCTTCCTCGCGGAAGGCCTCCACCATGGGCCTGAGGACGTCCTTACCGTAGGGGGTATTGGTCACCTTATAGTCGGTGTATTTAGAATCCCACAGGCAGAACCCCTCGTGATGCTTGGTGGTGATGACGAAGTACCTCATGCCGGTCTCTTTGGCCACCCGCGCCCACTCCTTGGGGTCGTACAGGTCCGGGTAGAAGTGGTCGAAGTACTTCTGATACTCCTCATCGGTCATGCGCTCCCGGTTCTTGACCCATTCGTGGCGGGCGGGCAACGCGTAGAGCCCCCAGTGGATGAACATGCCGAAGCGGGCCTCCACCCACCACTTCCAGTCGCCTTGCGGCTCGTAGTACAGTTCGACCATGACGCGATCCTCCTGAAGGAGTTGGAGTGATGCCAGTCCAGAGTCTGGGAATAGTAAAATCCCGGCCGCATTCTCTCTTCCTGACACACGCCATTGAACCGCGCATCAGCCAGCGGTCATTTGGTCTTACCCCTTTATCCCGGTCATTACGATGCCCTGGACGAAATACCTCTGAGCCAGGAAGAAGATAATGATGATGGGCAATAGCGTAAGCACAGCTACCGCCATCATATAGTGGTAATAGAAAGATCCTTGCTGGCCACGGAATTGGTTCAACGCCAACGCCAAAGTGTATTTATCTTGATCCTGCAAATACACTAGTGGTCCCATAAAATTATTCCAGTTCCCAATGAAAGCAAAGACAGCCACCGTCGCCAGGGCAGGCTTAGAGAGAGGAAGGATGATACGCCATAAGATGCCCCACGTTGAAGCACCATCTATCCGAGCAGCGTCATCGAGATCCCTGGGAATTGTCATGAAGAACTGACGCAATAAGAAGATAAAGAAAGGCCATCCAAACCATGCAGGTACCATTAATGGCAAAAAAGTGTTCGTCCATCCAAGGGTACTAAAGAGAACATACTGAGGGATTAATGTAACCCACATAGGCACCATCATTGTTCCCAGGACGACGAGAAAGAGCACTTCTTTCCCTCTTGCTCGCAAGCGGGCGAACCCATAGGCAGGAAGTGAGCAAGAGAAGAGGTTCCCCAGTATGTTGCCTAGGGTGATAATGAGAGAGTTGCGAAGGAATAAATTGAAGGGAGCAAATTTGGTCCACCCTTCGATGAAATTCTGCCACCGGATGGGATCCGGTATCCACTTGGGTGGGTAAATGAAAATTTGCTTGGGTTCTTTAAGGGCGGTAGAGAGCATCCATAAGAACGGCAAGGTAAGTAGAATTCCTCCTGGAATAACCAACGCATAGACTAGCAAGACGTATAACACACGACGAAGTTTCTTGTGGTAGTACCATGGCCGGCTAGCAACCCGACGGGACACCCCAGCTCTATGCTCCAGAGTTTCATAAGTGCCAAGCCCCTCGCCCATCCGTCACCTCTCCTCAAATTCATAGTATACCCAGTATTTGCTGGCCTTGAACTGCAGCCAAGTAAGCCCTAGGATAATAACAAAGAGGATCCAGGCCATAGCTGAGGCATACCCCATCTTCAAATACTCGAATGCATTTTGATACAAATACATAACATAAACCAATGTCGCAGTTCCCGGTCCCCCTCGGGTCATCACATAAACGTTCGTGAAAATCTGAAAAGACTGGATAATTGAAATCACGATCACGTAGAATAGCACAGGCGATAGCATTGGCAACGTCACATGAATAAATTCATGCCATTTATTACCTCCATCAATGCGGACAGCTTCATAGAGATATTCGGGTATCCCTTGCAGACCCGCCAGGAGGATAATCATATTACCACCGATACCCCATAGGCTCATGAGGATCAACGCCGGCATAGCCCATCTTTGACTACCTAACCATTGTGGTCCTTTAATGCCAACCAGGGAAAGGAGATAATTTACTAACCCAACCTGAGGGTTAAAAAGCCAGACCCATAGGATAGCAATGGCGACACCGCTAGTTACTGAGGGCAAATAATAGAGCGTACGAAAGACTTCGATGCCGGGCACTTTCTGATTCATCAATATTGCCGCTAGTAGAGCCCCGATCGTGCCCAGGCATACGCTGGCAAACCCATAATAAAACGTATTCTTAAGAACGACCCAGAAAAGGCGGTCTCCGAAGAAGAGCTTCTGATAGTTTTGCAATCCAATCCATTCACGCGTTGTCAAACCTGTCCAGTTGGTAAAGCTCATCACCAGAGAGGCTATCAAGGGGCCACCAGTGAAGAGCAACAGGCCAATCAGCCATGGCGAGATTGCGATATAAAACTCTATCTCCTCTCGTTGCCTGAGCGTTAATCGTCGTCTCTTGGGCAATATTCTAACCCCAGCCATGTTTTTCCCCTTGATTCATCGCTAATAATAGGGTACCTGCCCTTTTCAGGGCAGGCACCCTCACCCTACATGGAGTACTCGCGGCTATATCATCCGGCTTCAATTAACTTCTTATAGGCCTCATCTAGAACAGGAGTCCCTTCCTCCATAATATGCTGAACGGCCTCTTCAACAGTCATGTCGCCGGATTGTATAAGGCTGGTATACCGGTTAAAGATGTCCATAATCTCACCACCGGCGAGCGTCTTATATGGATGTCCAGTCTCCGCATAGTTCTCCAGGGCATCCAGGTAGTATTCCGCATGGTCTGGAGCTGGCTCGGAGTTGATCCAGCTCTGGTAAGCCGCTTTGCGTGCCGGGCTGCCTCGACCAGATTCTCCCCACATGAACTCCATCCCCTCTACCGAGAGGTATTCTCGCATGTAGGTCCAGGCGACATCGCGGTGCTTGCAATCGCGCGTGATGCCATAGCCACTACCAAATGACCCTGTCTTTCGTCCCTTCGGCCCCTTGGGCCAAGGGGCTACATCCCACTCGAAGGCAGCGAGCTCGTGGAGCTGAGGTGTGCCCCAAGAAGCTAATGCAAACATGGCAGCCACACCGGCCACCCAAACTCCCGCCGGAACTGCTTGAGACTCTGCTGGGGTGGGAGCTACCTTATGCACATGGATCAAATCGGCCCACCACTTCAATGCTTCTATAGCTTCCGGTGAGTCAAGCAGGAGTTTGGTATCATCGTCATTAAACGATCGGGCACCCCAGGGGCCCAATAGAGACACGCTCTGTTCGTTGCCAAGGCCCACAACGTTGCCATAGTAACCGCCCCATCCCCATTGCCCTTCTTTCGTCAGCTTCTTAGCATTTTCCAGGAGGTCGTCCATTGTCCAGGTTTCGTCGGGGTATGGGACGCCAGCCTCATCAAAGAGATCTTTGTTGTAACCTAGGATGATGGGCCCATGATCATAGGGGATCTCATATTGTTCTCCTTTGAAGCGATAAAGCTTAAGAGCCTCCTCCCATATCCCTTTGACATTGAATTCTTCATCTGCATCTACGTACTCTTGAATGCTAATACAGATGCCCTCGAAATTCCAAGGGAAGGCATAGCGGCCATGGACATAGATGATGTCCGGTAACGTACCAGCAGCCGCCCAGGTAGGGACGATCGCGTTGTGCTCGCTCCAAGTATTGTTCGTTATCTTGATTTTGATGTCAGGATGCCGTTCCATAAATTGGTTGTCGAACTTCTTTTGATGCTCCAGGAAGATAATGTCCCAAGCATGAGCGGTTGTCAAAATGGTCACCTCTGGAACTTCAGCAGGCTTTTCCTCCTCCGGCGCCGGTGCTGCTGGGGTCACTGGAGCGCACGCGGCCAGCGCGGCGCCACCTGTCAGCGCGGCAGCGAACCCCAAAAACTCTCGACGACTCATTCGTTTCGCGCTCATTTGGATCCCTCCTCGGAAATATTGATACGATATAACTTACCAATGGGGGAGTGCCAACCCACTAAACCACCATAATTCTGTAAGCTCTCTGATGTTCTGAAGATTGGCTCATGGAGCTTCTATGGGATCTACTAAAAGACACCTCGGAAACCAATCGACAATGACTATTGATAGCCGTCTATGACCTTAGCGGCAGCGGAGAGGCAACAAAGCATGCGAGGATAAACACATATTTCATCTCCGGAGACTTCTCTTCGAAGAGGCAAAGCCACTTATGGTACCGATGTCACGCTTCTATTATAAGCATGATCGGCTTGGATGTCAACTTGGATGCTAATATTGTTATATCATATCTTTTCCTCTAGAGTTTGCCCTTCATCTCCTTAATGAAACCAATCGGCAACAACAGGAACCATGTCTATACCGGTGAGGAGGAGCTAGTGCGCATCGTAGGTGGTCCTACCTCCACACGTCCTCCCGGCTGCTGTCGGCCTGTTTATCTGCCCCTTCTGCTGCGGTATTAACGTTGGAGATCGTTTTGTCTCTATACTGGTAACGATCTCTTGGCGCAAGAACTCTATGCATTTGACGCACAGGGATATCAACGTCTATACTAAAACAATGTTGGCCTCACTGCCTTTCAGGATCCATACGACATCACCCTCGTGCTCCTATGAGATACGAAGGAGTGACAAAGGACAATGTCTCGCAGATCGCTGAGCCATTTAGGCTTTCTTATCGGCATGGCGCTCATCACCATCATCGCCGCGGGCTGTGCGTTCCCGTTGACTCCTGGGCCGGGTGCCCAGCCATCCCCTGTCGCTACCAGGACACCCAGCGCTGAGGAGATCTGGCTCGGCCGCGGCGTCAACCTCGGCAATGCCCTGGAGGCCCCCTACGAAGGCGCCTGGGGCGTCGTCCTTCAGGAGGACTATTTCCAGCTCATCAGCGACGTCGGGTTCAACTCCGTCCGCATCCCCATCCGCTGGTCGGCCCACGCCGGCCAACAGCCTCCATATACCATCGATGAGCGTTTCTTCGCCCGGGTGGATTGGGCGATCAACCAGGCCCTGAGCCGGGGACTAAAGGTCATCATCAATATCCATCACTACGACGAGCTGATGCGAGATCCCGAAGGTCACCGCGAGCGCTTCCTGGCATTGTGGCGACAGGTCGCCGAGCACTACGCCGACTACCCGCCCGAGCTGATCTTCGAGCTATTGAACGAACCCCACGGCTGGATGACCGCGAGTGCGTGGAATGCCCTCCTGGCCGAGGGCCTCAAGGTCGTTCGCGAGAGCAACCCTACGCGGTGGGTGATCATAGGCCCGGTACGTTGGAACCACATCAGCGCTTTGCCCAGCCTGAAGCTCCCCAAGGATGATCCCTACCTGATCGTCACCGTTCACTATTACGAGCCATTCCGTTTCACGCATCAAGGGGCGGAGTGGGTCCCTGGAAGTAAGGCCTGGCTGGGCACCAGATGGGAGGGGACGGAGGCAGAGAAAAGGGCGATCGAGGACGATTTCGATCGAGCCGTCGCCTGGGCGAGGAGACACGATCGGGTCCTATTCCTGGGAGAATTCGGCGCCTACAGCAAGGCTGACATGGAGTCGCGAGTCCGATGGACCCGCTTCGTCGCGCGCCAGGCCGAGGCGCGCGGCATCAGTTGGGCCTATTGGGAGTTCTGCGCCGGCTTCGGCATCTACGATCGCGCCCGCGGCAGGTGGAATCAGGCTCTACTGGAGGCTTTGGTCCCTCCCCAGTAAGAGCAATATTGAAGGGACCACCAAGGCACAAAACAGGGGCGACGCATGCGTCGCCCCTGTTTTGTCTCGCATATGCCAATCTCTTACGAGTTACTCATAGCGGCTGTCCCGGTGGGCTCAATTGCGCGGTGATGCCGCCATCCACGTAGATGACCTGCCCCGTGATGTAGGCCGCATCGGGCGAGGCCAGGAACGCCACGGCCGCACCGATCTCCAACGGCAGGCCGAACCGTCCCAGAGGTATGCGTTGAGAGATAGCCTGGATCCTGGGATCCTCCGGCGCCGGCGTGCGCTCCGTGCGGATGGCGCCTGGCGCTATCGCGTTCACGCGAATGCCATATACGGAAAGCTCCAGCGCCATAGCGCGGGTCATGGCGTCGATAGCCCCTTTGGTGACATCATAAGGGAGGCCTCGCCAGTGAGCGCGCAAGCCGCCGACAGAGCTGATATGGATGATGTTGCCCTGGCGATGTTCTCGCATCACCTCGGCCGCGCGATGACTGCAGATATATGGTCCTCTGATGTTGGCAGCCAGCTCGTAATCCAGCAACGCCTCATCCACCTCGAAGAAATGGTAACGACGAAGATCGGCGGCGTTGTTCACCAACAGGTCTACTGTGCCAAACGCGTTCAGTGTCTTCTCGAAGAGCCGATCCACATCCTCCGAGCGGCTAATATCACCAGGCACAGCCAGGACGTCCGCGCCCAGCTCGCTTAACTCCGCGGCCACAGCCTGCACCGCCTCAGCCGTACGGCTGTTGATGACGACCTTCATCCCCTCTCGCGCCAGCCGGATGGCGATCCCCTTGCCGATCCCCCGGCTGGAACCCGTGACGATGGCAACCTGCCCGCATAGCTCGGGATAGCGGGGCTGTATCGAATTGTATAACGAGGCTGTGTCCATTCTCATCCTCCATGGAAGGCTCACCCGTCACGACAGGCTGATCTGCGAGCCTTCGGGCGTCTTCACTACATCGATGCGCACTGGGAACAGGTCGCGTAGCTCCTCGATGTGCGTGATCACCAAGATGCGCTCGAAGTCGTCCTGGATAGACTGGATGGCCTCCACCAGACGCTGGCGTCCCTGTGCATCCTGGGAGCCAAACCCCTCATCTATAAAAAGGGTCTGCAATCGGGCACCCGCCCGGCGGGTCAGGAGCTTACTCAATGCGATCCGCAAGGCGAAGTTGACGCGAAACGCCTCCCCGCCGGAGAACATCTCGTAAGGACGCTGGCCTACCTCGTCTTGAATCAGGATGTCCAGCGTCTCCACGGTGCCCCCCGTTTTTGTATCCCGTTGCGTCTGCAGGGTGACGGACATGCGGCCATCCGTCATACGGGATAACAGCCGGTTGGCCTCGTCCTCGATCTCCGGCACGACCGTCTCGATGATCATCGCCTGCAAACCGCGCTTGCCGAAGGCCTCCCGGAGCTCCTCATAGATCGCCTGCTCCTCGCGCACTTTCTCCAACTCCCGCTGGCGCTGGGCGCGGATCTTCTCCTGCTGCTCGCATGTGGCCAGCTTCTGCTGGGCTGCCCCAAGCCGCAGGCGAGCCTCCTGCTCTTGACTCGCCAGGGTCAACACCTCCTGATCCTGAGCTCGCACCGCGGCCTCGACGGCGGGGAGCTCCTCCACCGCCGCGGCCAGCTCTTTCCTGCGCTGCCCCTCCTCCTCTAGCGCCCTGGCCAGCGCCTCCCGTCGCTCGGCGAGCTGTGCCACGGCGCGCCGCTCGGCTTCGACGCTGGCCAATGCTCGCTGCAACTCTGCATAGCGGGCCTCGAACGTTGCGTACTGAGCCACGGCCGCCCGGGCTTGTTCGTGAGCGACGGCATCATAGCCGATCGCCTGGAGGCGCGCTTCTAACTCGGCCAACGCCACTCGCGCTTCCATGCCATATTCCTCGCGATGCAGGCGATCTCGCAGGCGCGTCATCCGCGACTCGGCTTCCGCCAGCGCCTCAGCGGCCCGCTCCGATTCGGCCAACGCCTGCTCAGCCTGGGCCAGGCGACGCTGCCATTGCGCCTGGGCCTTAAGCTCCCGCTCAAGCTCGGTGAGCCTGCGCTGCGTCTTTCGCTGCTCGGCCTCTAACGCCTTCACCTGCTGGGCGTTCTTCCGAAACTGGTCCGCCTTGGCCTTCCCTTCGGCTTCGAACTCGGCCATCAACCGCTCTCGGTCCGGCTCGGCCAGCGGCTGACCACACAGGGGGCACGCCGCCTCGGCTGCGGTCTGCAGAAGCTCGATCTTCTCCTTGAGGGCCTCCATCTCACCCTTCAACAGATCGTTCTGCATTCGCAGTCCAGCGATCTCATCGACCAACGCGGTGATCTGTTCCCGCAGGCGATCTGTCTCTTCGACGCGCTGGGAGAGTGTCTCCAATTCTGTCCGAGCCTCCTCCACAGCCTGACGGTGTTCCTCAACCCGGCCAGCCAACTCACTCCAGCGGGCGGCCTCCGCCTCCGCTGCCCGCAGTTCCGCCTCCAGGCGCGCCCGCGCCGATCGGATATCCCCCTCCAGGCGTGCCCTCTCGGTCTCTAACTGGGAGACGGCCAGCCTCTTCTCTCGCCACTCCCGCTCCGCGGCTAGGGCCTCCTGCCAGGCCCGATAGCCCTCTTCGATCTCCTCCTGATCGGCCAGGATCGCCTCCAGCGCCTGAAGACGCGACCGCGCCTCCGCGAGGCGGCGTTCCACCTGCTCAAGCTCAGCCTCCTCCCTCCGCAAGCGTGCCTCTAATCGATCCAACTCCTGCCGTTGGTTCAGGAGATCCCGATGACGAGCCCGTAACTCCTCCAACTGACGCTCGGCCTCGCGCAACTGGCCGCTTAATTCCGCCACCAAGCGCGCTGCCTCCCGCTCCTCCGCCTCATACTCCGGCCGGCGGGCGATCTCTTCATCTAGCTGGTGGATCTGCGCCTCCAACGCGTTCACGGCCTCGGCGCACTCGCGCGCCCGCTCCTTCGCCCGCTCCTCGTATGTGTCGTAGACGTCCAGTCCAAGGATGTCGGCCAGCACCTGCTTTCGCTCGCCCGGCCGCTTGGTGGTGAACTCATCGGCCCGCCCCTGCACCAGGAACGCTGAGTTGATGAATGTCTCGTAGTCAAGATGGAGCAGGTCCCGGATCCGGCGTTCCGTGGCCCGCACGGTAGGCTCGCTGATGGACCTGAAACGCTCACCGTCCCAAACCTGCAGCTCCAGCACTGTCTGTCCACTGCGTCGCCCCGTTCCCCTGCGCCGCTTTCGGATCACACGGTAGCAGTTCTCCCCCAGGGCGAACTCGAACTCCACCTCCATCTCCCGTGCGCCCAGGTGGATCAGGGAGTCATCGTTGGACGCCCTGGACTTCCCCCATAGCGCCCACGTCATGGCGTCCAACAGAGCTGACTTGCCGTGTCCGTTGTCACCGGCCAGACAGGCCACGTGGATACCTCGGAAGTCAAGCGGGGGGACATTATCCCGATAA
>DUEN01000006.1 GCA_011176545.1 Caldilineae bacterium
ATCGTACGTATTATTACTCCGCTGGCAGAGAATCGCTTTATGAAGTTCGCGTGTCCGGGATCTCCATTCAAAACACCTGACGTCCGGCCTGCGATGTAGCCTCGCGATGATCGCTACGATTCCCCCCAGCGCTTCAGACGGATAAAAGCATGGGCCAGCCACCGTGCCTGAATGGGTCAACCATGATTCTGGCCCTTCGCACGACGTACCAAGGCTTCCGCACGTACCAGGAGCTCCCGCAGATCAAAGGGCTCCAGCACGTAGGCGTCCGCCCCCCGGTTCAGACCCTCAACGATGTCCTTCTTGGCGACAGCGGAAACGATCAGCAGTAAAGGAATCCGGGAACGCCGCCGTAGCTCCTCGCATAACGCATACCCTTCCGGCCCTGGACGGGTGATCTCCATGATCACCAGATCATGGATGCGTTTGTCCACTTCCTTAATATCCTCGGAAGTGGGAGCTGAAATGAAGACCTCCCATCCTCGGCTGCGGAAGGCTGGCGCGATCAATTCCGCACCAATCGTCTGATTTCGAGAGAGCAGAAGCAAACGCCGTCCCATACCTTGGACATCCTTTAAGGCAACCGCCTTGGCACTATGACTACTGAGCTTATTTCCCCATCCTGTATCCTCACGAACGACAGATTGCATGTAACTACCCTTCTCGCATCACGCCTGTCATCTACGAAGCCCCCCCTCCCAGCTGATGGATATGATATGATATTGAGATGTACAGAAAGAGTTGCTTGTGTGTCATTATACCCTCTCTATCTTCCCGGTCAATGGATTTGGCCTTACGACTAGCTTACAATTTCTTTACATTCTTTTTCAGACGGTGGACCCAAGCCCTGTCTCTACGCGGACGCTTTGTCATTTCCCATCACCTCGCGTATAATGACTTTCGCTTGCTTGAGGATCCCGTCGGAGGTGAGGGCAATGCCGTTATATGAATATGAGTGTGAGGCGTGTGGGGTACGGTTTGAGCGGATGCAGAGCTTCTCGGATGCCCCCCTGGATACCTGCCCTGAGTGCGGGGGACACGTGCATCGTGTCATCTATCCAGTGGGCATCATCTTCAAAGGCCCGGGCTTTTACGTGACGGACAACCGGGCCAAGTCGTCTACATTAAGTGATAATGGGACGAAACGGGAGGACAAGAAGACGGAATCTACGTCCAAGAGCGAGAGCTCCAAGGACAGCTCGACATGAGCAGGTCCCCCTCTCGTCACAGGACGAGAACACAAAACCCCATGGTTATGCTAACCATGGGGTTCTTATTTCAAGATCTTTCGGTAGGAAGATGGGCCTGTCAGGAGGCTACAGCTGAAATCCTCGACTGGCGGGCACGATCTTCTGCGCGTAATTGGTCACATAGGTCATGAGCTTGGCGTGGAGTTCCTTCCACTCGTCACTGGCCAGGATACGGCGCATGGTCTCCAAGTCCTCTGTCACCGCGCCGGTGAGCATCTGCGGCCCATCGCCGAACAGCGTATACCATTGCTCGGTCGGCTGCAACCCCAGGCGCATCAATCCGGGAGCGAATTCCCGTACCACGAATTCGAAATAGGACTGCTCGCGACCGGGCTTGATATCCCAACTCATCAACAGCTTCATCATAGGAAGCATAACCTCCCGCGAACATGACCTTGACCAGCGCAGAATGAACGGCCTGCCTGGATCAAACGCTATAATCCACCCGTCTCGCGATAGAGCATGTCACCACGTCCAAACATACATCCTTTTTTGCTAAGGCCCAGGCGAAGGATAGAATACCAGAAGCGACGTGTTTATGCAAATGCTAAAAGGAACCCACTCCCGTTTTATAGCGATCTGGTGCCTTCTATGTGCGCTCAGCCTATGGCTCGGCCTATCCCTCCAGGCGCGAGCTCAATCATCCCTCCCCGGCGACGGGGTCGCCGTCATCCCGGAAGGTGCGCCACCCGCTCACCTACGCACGCAGATCGTGAAGGCGACCATCCGCCCAGGAGACGATCAGATGGTCGCTCAGGTGGAGGTTTCTCTCACTATCGAGGGTACCGAGAGAACGTCCCAACAGATCGAGCTGCGGATCAAGCCGCTCGGCACCGTCCAGCCGGAGGCGATCGAGCTGGCCGTGGATGGGACCTCCCTCCCTCTAGAGCCAACGGATTCCCCCGGGATATCACGCTCGCGGATGACATTGCGCCCGGGACGTCGCACAGAATTGAGGCTGCGTTACACCTATCCTTTAGGAGACGGCCCCATCGTCTCGTTCTCCTATCCCCTGCAGGCCGCGGCAGCCTGGCCTACAGCGAACGGCAGTGCCCGCGTCCTCTTATCTCTGCCTCCTGATCTCCCGCGCGAGGCATGGATATCCACGACGTCCTCACCCACTTCCTTCGATGGCAAGGTCGTGGATTGGCATTTCAATCAGGCCGCTCCCCCGACCCAGGTCCGCCTCCAGTTCGTGCGCCCCGATCTCTGGGCCCAGATCACCCATCCTCCGGCAGAGACGGATACAGAGGCCCTCATTTCACGCATGGAAGCCCTTCTAGCACTGGCCTCCGTCGATGCCCCCCATGGCCCAGCCTTTAACCGTTTTTATCCTACGGCCCTCGCGCAGGCCAACCAAGTGATCCAAGTCGCCCCCGAGCGCCCCGAGGGACACCTGGCCCTAGCTAGGTTGTATCTGCTGCACCGAGATGAGGCGGGCTGGCTACCTCCCTCCTATGCCACTCTGGCCATCGCCGAGGCCCGGGAGGCGATGCAAGCTGGGGCACCTCAAGATCAAACGCGGTCCCTGCTCGAACAGGCTCTCCGACGCTTGGTGGACGAAGCGAAAGCCAACGGCCGCTGGGAGGAGGCGCTGGATTATCTGGAAGAACTGGCCAAGCTCCAACCTCAGGAACAGGATGTAAAGGAAGAGCGAGAGGCCATCCTCATTGGCCTGGCGGGGGCCCGCCTGAAGGACGGAACATGGTCCGAGGCTGCACAGCTCCTGCGCGATGCCTGGGGCGTCACAGGACTGGAAGACCTCGCGCCGCCCTGGCTCCAGGCCTCGATAGCGAGGGTGGAGACGACGCCTGAGCGCAGGATTATCACGGTCCAGATGTACCTCACACCTGGGCGGCAGGAGGACGCGGCCGCCCAGGCACGCGAGGCGGTGAACGGGCTGCGCTCCATAGGAGAGGTTCGCGCCAATGCCTCGATCACGGAGGAGCGCGTCGAGCTCCAGATCGTGATCCCATTGACGGACGATGAGTACTTCCTGGTGTGGAACAGGGCTCTGGCCAACACCCTGCCCGACCGCCCCGAATGGGCCTTCCTGGCGCAGCTCCTCCGCCCCGAGACGTTCCACTGGCAGAGCACCAAGAGCTGGTGGCGTCAACGGATCTCTTATGAAGAAGTGGTCGATCTGCGTCCCCCGGCCGATGTGTGGCGCTCCTACGCCAGCCAGGTGGAACTTAAGGCACAAGAGGTCGCCTCTAGGCAACCTGATTCCGTCGCCTCGCTCATCCTGGCGTTAGGCCAGACCAGCGCCACATCATGGCGCGAGCTTCAGCAACATGTACAGGTGCGATACATGGTGCGCTTATCCTCCACTCACGAGCCACGCCGATGGCTGCTTCAACCCGACGAGCGACGCCAGCTATCGGCCCAGATGGATGTCATCCTTCCATGGCTATCCCGCTGGCTTCCATAAGCGTAAACAGGTCGGTTCATCTTAAAAGGTCATGGAGCTTACTTGAACCTATCTCCCATCACCGTACAATAGTGACGGACACCGATCCTTCTCTCGACGAATGAAGATGAAGATGGATCTACGAGGAGAGAAATAGCCACGAGGCGAGTATGGTAGAATTCTCACAACAGCAAGTGGAGCGTGAGAGCCTTCTAGGGCTCCCTGATATCTCGGCGGAAGATGTGGGGGGCTGGGTTACAGCCATCATCCTGGCCTTATTGCTATTGAGCTTCGGCTGGTCCCTCAGCGCGGCCCGGTGGACTAAGGGACTGGACGTCCTCCAGGTGATCCTGCTGGGCGGCGTCACCGTCGGTATCCTGATGGCTCGAAGCAGGTTCGACGGGGTGTTTCCCATCCTCCATAGCCTCATCACCGGCACTGCCTGGGTCTTCTACTGGGTCAGCACCCTGATCAAGGGCGATCTCACCGCGCAGGAGCGCGTCTATGAGCTTCTGAACCGATGGTACATCTGGTTTGTCCAGGCCATCAGCGGGGGCACATCGAACGATAGCCTCATCTTCACCCTGGAGCTGGCGTTCTTGTGCTGGTGGCTGGCCTTCCTGGCCGGTTGGGCTGTCTTCCGGGAACAGAAGGTATGGCGCGCCATCCTCCCCGTGGGCATCGCCCTCATCATCAACGCCTATTACGCCGGCGGGCTCACCGGCTATCTGCTCTTCTATTGCCTCATGGCACTGCTGCTGCTTACCCGGGTCAACCTGGGCCGCTATGAGACATGGTGGCGCATCGCGAATATCCGCTACGCGCCCGATATCCACTTCGACTTTATGCGATATGGCTTCACCTTTGCCATCATCGTCATCGTGACCGCCTGGGTGCTCCCCAATATTCACGGCAACTGGTGGGTCGATCACCTCCTGCGCCCCCTGGAACGTCCCTGGCATTCCGTGCAGGAGGAATGGCAACGCCTGTTTACCTCCCTCGATTACAAGTCGGCGGGGGCACCGGCCGGCTTCAACAAGATGCTCACCCTATCCGGCCATCGTAACCTCGGCGACACGATCGTCATGGAGATCCGGGCGGAGGGAGCCGATCGCTGGTACTGGCGTGTGATCGCCTACGATACCTACACAGGCCGCGGCTGGGTAAACACGGATGAGAAGAGTATCCCCATAGCGCCTAACCTGCCACCCGACCTGCCCTCCTACAGCATGCGCAAGACGGTCACTCAGACCGTGACCCTTCTCGTGCCTGGTGGGAACGCGCTGGTCGCCGCATCTCTGCCAGCGGGCTCCTCCATCCCCGCGCGCGCGGAGGTCAGCTTCCTCCCTGAGGTCACCTACGACATCGGGCTTCCTCCAGAAGCGGTCGATGCGGTGCAACGCGTGAAGCCGGTGGACATCTCCCTGATGATCAGTCGCGATTCCCTCAAGGAGGGCGACAGCTATACGACCCGATCCTACATCACGACGGTGGACATCGAGAGCCTGCGCAACGCCGGGGATGCCTATCCCTCTTATATCACGGAGCGTTATCTTCAACTGCCGGAGACCCTGCCCGAGCGCGTGCGTCAATTGGCGGAGGAGATCACTGCCCCTTACGATAACGCCTACGATAAGGCCGCCGCGCTGGAGCTCTACCTGCGCGAGATCGAATACAACGACGACATCCCCCCACCCCCTCCGGGCATGGATGGTGTGGACTATTTCCTGTTCGATATCAAGGCCGGCTACTGCGACTATTATGCCTCCGCCATGGCCGTGATGGCTCGCGCCGTGGGGATTCCGGCCCGCATCGCCTCAGGCTATGCGGAGGGGGAATGGGATGAGGAGGCGCAGGTCTACCGGGTGCGCGAGCGCGACGCGCACACCTGGGTGGAGATTTACTTCCCGGGATACGGCTGGATCGAGTTCGAGCCCACGGCCTCGCTCCCGCGCATCGAGCGGCCCACGCGCCGTCCGGATAGTCAGGGAGAGGATCGCGCTCAACCCTTTGTAAGGCCCGAAGACGAGGATCCTCTCATGGATGACTTGAGGTCTCCTCCTGAGGATGACATGGGGGCGATGGACGCGACATCGTCAGAGCTCAGGCTCTCTCCTTGGGTCATCGCGGCGGCGGCCGTCATCTCATTGCTGCTCGCTGCGACCGTCGGCTTTGTGCTACGCCCGTATCTCCTGACGCGGGAATCCCGCTTGGCGGGGCGTCTGTATGAAAACCTACTGCGGTGGGCCGGGCGACTGGGTATCGCTCTTTCCCCTGCCTACACCCCTTATGAGAACGCCTCCGTCATCGGAGCAGCCATCCCGAAAGGCCATCCCCACGTCCTTCGCATCACGGAGGCATACGTGCAGGAGCAGTTCAGCCCGCACCCGCTACCGCCGGAGATGCAGCAAGAGGTATGGCAGAGCTGGCGGTTGATCAGGCCACAGCTATGGGGGCAATGGCTCCGCCGGCGCTGGTCACGCCGCGGCGGGGAGAGAGGGACTTAAGCGCGGGAACGTTCCACAACGACCCAGACGCTGATCGCGTCATCGGCATCCCACCGCACGCGTGTGTCCGGCGTATCGAAGAATCCGGCCAGAGCGGCGGGCGGGAAGAATCGGCTCCGCATGAGCATCAACCGCTCCATCAGGGCGATGAGCCTGATCGGCCAGCGCTCGATGTTCGGTTCCTCGATGACCAGGCGCCCTCCCGGGGCCAACACCCGAATTAGCTCCGCGGCGGCGGATCGATGATCGCTCAGATGGTGAAACGCGTCGATCATCAGGATCCGATCGAAGGTCCCATCGGGAAAGGGCAACCGCTCTATGCGCGCGTTCACCGATGAGAGCCCCACCTTGCCACGAGCCTGCTGCAACATCCCCCAGGAGATGTCCGCGACGACGATCCGCTCGACTTGGTCACGCAATAACTGCGCCACGCGGCCCGTGCCCCCCGCCGCGTCCAGGGCCCAACCCGCGGCCGGCAGCTCCAAGTGCTCGCGCAGCCGGGTGACATCGCGATGCCGGAAGATCCGATCATACAACGGGGCGATCAGGGCGAAATGATCCAGGGGCATGGTGATGAAGTATCCCCTGTATCCCTTATAGGGTCAGGCGGCGCGACCCCGGGATTGCCATCATGGGGCGTGTGCATGGCGACGACGGGGCCGCCGTCGCCCACGGACGGGGCTCAGGGTCAACCAGGCCGCCAGTCCCGGCTGCCAGGTCAGCCACAACAGCGCCGTCATGATGATAGCCGAGGCGAGACACCAGGCACACGTGGCACCGATGACGAAGGGCTCCAGGAAGGTGAGGTAGATAGAGAACACCGTGCCGAAGGCGGTGAACGTCAACAAGGCCACTCGCGCCCGCTCGGCCGTCCTCCCCCTCCCCAGGCGAGCCACAAGCCAGGCAGCTAGGATGGCGATATAGCCTACCACGCCCAGGAGGCCGATGGGGATGAAGCCGAAAAGGCGGGCATAGGGGCTCTGCTGCACCGTGTTACAATCGCCGACGGGGCCGCATACGGCCGAGGTCTCTGTAATCTCCACGTAGCTCAGATAAAAGGCCACCAAGAGGCCGATGACGGCCAGGATAGGGATGGCGATATCACGCCACGCCGCCATATCCGGAGCGGGCTGCCAGAGCCCTTTGCGCCCCCGCCAGATCTGAGCGCCCACCCATACAGCGAAGATGATCATGAGGAGCAACAAGACGATCGCGATGGCGTTGGCCGGCATGTCCTGTCGGATACGCTCAGCGATGGAGACTTGGGAGGTGAGGGACCCGAAGAGCTGGGATTTCTTCGGCGGCTTAAACCCGGGGAGGGCCGGCCAATCGATCCCGCCGGCCGCTAATCCCTCAGCGACGATCTGCGGGAATTGCTCCGGGATCTCCCAGGAACCTACCAATATTTGGGTACCCACGATCAAAGTGGGTACTCCCTGGCGCTCGGGTGGGATCTTAAAATGGGAGATGGCGGCTCTATACAACCGCTGGCCCTCAGGTTCCAACACATTGACCAGCGCGATCTGCAATTGATCCCCGTACTGCTCCTGCAACGGCGGCAGATCTTCTGTCATCACTTTATGACAATGCGGACATGTGGGCGAATAAAACAGAACAGCGCGCACCACGGGCTGCGCCGCGAGTCCAAAACTCACGGGCCACAGGCTGATCCATATCGCCATCAAGAGGCTGAGCATCCTCATCCGTTTGCACCCCCACGCCGTTACTGAGATGCCTTCAACTCCTCCAGTTGTCGCCTGGCCTCATCCGCGGCCCTTTTATCCTGTCCGGGGCCGATCTCCAGGAAACGCTCGAAGTTGGCGATGGCCTCCTCCCGCCGGCCCTCCAGCTTGTCCAACATGCCCAGACCGAAATAGACTTCCGGCAGGTCAGGGTTTAAGTCCTTCGCGCGCTCGAAGGATTGTCGCGCGCTCACCAGGTCACCCAACTGGAGTTGAGCCGCTCCCAACAGATAATGGAGGTCAGCGTCCTCTGGCGCCAGAGCCAGCCCGGCCTGAAACTGAGCGATGGCCTCCTCCAGGCGTCCCATCTGATAGTACGCCACGCCCATGTTGGCGAGGGCATCCACATCATTTGGGACCAGCTCCAGCACACGCTGGTATGCCGCCACGGCCTTCTCGAACTCCTGATGCCGCGTGTAGGCATTGCCCAACAGAAAGTGAACGTCCCGGTTATCCGGGGCGAGCTCGGCGGCCCGTTCCAATTGCTCGATCGCCCGGACAAACTCCCCGGCTGCCAGCGCCTCCCGGCCAGCATCCAGATAGGCCTGGACCTCCTCCGCATCAGCAGCCGGCCTCTCTCCGCCTCCCATCCGGCCCGCGACGACGATCAGCACGATGAGCCCGATCACGACGATCATCATGCCGATCAGCAACCATCGGCGCGCGCCCCGGCCAGCAGAGGTCGCGCCGGAGCTCTCATGTTCCGACATGCGTCCTCCTTACCCCTGCTTATAATCCAGGAGCACCACCTGGGTCTCATCAGGGAGCTGGGAAGCGCTCAACTTAAGCGCATCCCGCGTCTCCACACTGCTGATCCCCATCGCGCGCAGGAACTTGTCGATCTTGTCCAATTTACAGGCACACGTGGGCGTCTTGTAATGCATGGGGATGACGATGCGCGGCTCAAGCTGGCTGATGACCTCGGAGGCGCGGCTGGCGTCCAGGGTGCGGCCGCCGCCCACGGGGATCAACAGGACGCCGACCTCACCAATGGCTTCGACCTGATCCTCCGAGAGCACATGCCCCAGATCGCCCAGGTGACATACGCTGATCCCATTGAAGTCGAACAGGAAGACAGTGTTACGCTCATCCGGCTGACCACGCTTGTGGGCATGCCACGTTGGGATCCCCGTGATGAAGATGCCGCGTATCTCGTACTCGCCCGGACCGTTCAACACCTTGGGATCCCCTCTGATCGCGCTGACGTGGGCATGGCCGGGAGCAGGATGGCTGCTCGTCACTACATCCGCCCGCAGGCGGGGAAGGGTATACCCCAGGCTTTTATCATACGGGTCCGTGATGATCGTGATGCCCTTCTCGCGCAGGCGAAAACAGGCATGTCCGTACCAGATGATCTCCAACGGAGCCTCCTCGGTAAAGATGAATCCGCGTCATTATACTCTAAAGGAGGAGGCGAAGCAACAACATGAAGATGCCGGTAGTATATCTTTTTTGGTGGAAACGAGAAGCAAGTTGTGTCCTCCACCATACAGGCATGGCCTCCTTGCGACAACCACAGTTGAATGTAAAGCTACCGCGTGGCTCGCTTCCCCAAATTTCTACCACACTGGATACACTACCTGGGCGCTTCTCACATAAATAGAGCCCTAAGGATTCTCGGAACCCTTAAGGCCTCCGCCGCTGAAAGCCCGATAGCTTCAGCACTCCTCATCCCGATAACAATTTCCGAGGCGTTGAACCATACGGCGAAGGCAGGCATCCTCAGCCAGCCGGTATCGCCGCTCCTCGCCCTTTCCCTCCACCTCGAGGAGGCCGAGCAGAACCAGATCATCCATCTCATCCTGTACCGCCTGGAGCCGATGTCCTGTCCGCAGCGCCACATCTCGCGCGGTCGTCACCGCCTCCAGGCGGTGTGCGAAATAGGCGATCACATCCCGGCGGACGGGACTGTTGGCGAAGTACCGAACGAAGGTGAGCAGATCCATATCGATCCCTGGTCGGGGATCTTGCCCTGCCGTTGGCACAACACGACTGGATTGAAGCAGAGATGCTCCCCACATAGGCACTGGCCCCTTGAGATAAGGTTGTGACATACGATCACGTGCAAAAGGCTAATGAAAGCGCGACACATCTTTACCCGCCATAAACGGCGAAGCGGGTCAGGAGCGCTTCATACGTCTGGTATAGAGATGCATCGCACTTCACAACCTCCATAGACAATCCTCCTGCTCCGTGTTGATATAAGGTGCGACGCACCTTTGCCCGCCACAGGGCTTCTCTCATCGCGACGGAGATGCGTCGCACTTCAATCGGAGCGGCCCCCCTGACATCCAATAAATAGATTAACCTATGAGCGTGGCACAGAACAATAGTACTCACCAGCCAGGGCCCCAAGCCCTTACCCAGTACCTTTGGCACAAACGGATACCATCTCCAACGTTGATGTCCCTCGGATCCGGGGACGCTCACGCCGGGGGGTAATTTGACGGGCGCGCCGCGCCCGTTTATACTGGCGGTCGGTATCCTCGTCGTTAGCCCATACTTATGGAATCTTACGGAGTCTAAAGGCCTATGCGTGTCCTGATAACGGGTGGGGCAGGATTCCTCGGCTCCGCGCTGGCGCGCCGCCTCGCCGCTGATGGGCATCACGTTCGCGTGCTGGATGACCTCAGCGCGGGGGATCCTTCCCGCCTGCCCCCCGAGGTCCTGTTCACTCGCGGCGATGTCCGCGATCGCCCCAAGCTGTGGACGGTGCTCCAAGGCGTGCAATGCGTGTTTCATCTGGCCGCTCGCGTCTCCGTGCCCGAGTCGGTGGCCTATCCTCGCGAGTACAACGACGTCAACGTGGGGGGCACCGTCGCCCTGATGGAGGCGATGCGCGATGTCGGCGTGCGGCGGGTCGTCCTGGCCTCGTCCGGCACCGTGTATGGGAACCAGCCCAAACAACCCGTCGATGAGGACATGCGCCCCAACCCGTTGGCCCCTTATGCTGTCAGCAAGATCGCGGCGGAGCACTACGTCTTCACGCTGGGGGCGCTCTATGGCATCGAGACGGTCGCGCTCCGCATCTTCAACGCCTACGGGCCGGGCCAGCCCCTGCCCCCCGTGCACGCGCCCGTCATCCCCCAGTTCCTCAAGCAGACCCTGAGCGGGGGCTCCCTGGTCGTCTTCGGGGATGGGATGCAGACCCGAGACTTCGTCTACGTGGATGACGTGGTCGATGCGTTGATCGCCGCGGCCACGGCCCCGGGCGTCGATCGACAGATCATCAACGTGGGCTCGGGTGAGGAGGTCAGCATCAACTCGCTGATCCGCACCATCGCCGAGGTCACGGGTCGCCATCCATCGGTGCTATACAACGAGAAGGAGTCGGGCGGCGTATCGCGCCTGGTCGCCGACCTGAGGAAGGCGCGAGCGCTTCTGGGATACGAGCCTAAAGTAGACCTGCGAACGGGGCTGCAGCGGTTTCTGGCGGAGGACGGCCGCTTTCGCTCGAAAGCGGCCCAACACGCTTAGCGCCCCACCCCAAAAGCTCTCGTATTTAGAAGGTGACCGGCACTTTCGGAAGTGCCGGTCACCTTCTTTGTCCCAGGACAAGGGCGATTCATAGATCGCCCCAACTTTTGAGTCATGGGGTGTAGCGGACGCAGCGGCGCTGCGCCCTTACCCACGTGACGGCGGATCGCCCTCAACGATGGACCACGACCAACGTCCCCAAGGGAGCCCATCGGTAGAGCCACTCGGCGTCGGACGTGCGTAGATTGACGCACCCGTGGCTCATGGGACGCCCAAAGTTGTTGTGCCAGTACGTGCCGTGTAGGGCGTATCCCTTGTAGAAATACATCACATACGGCACGTTCGGGAGATAGTATCCCGGGCCGGACATCGTCTGAGACCGAAGCTTGGTGTAAATCCTGAAACGCCCCAGGACCGTGGGCGTCCTAGGCAGTCCCGTGCTCACCTTCGTGCTGAGGACGAGCCTGTTCCCCTCATAGGCGTTCAATGTCTGCGTGGTGACGTTAACCTCGATCCACTTGCCCTCTGTTGGCGCCTGAACGCTGCGCGGCAGGGCACGTTGCGGCAGCTCGGGAGCAGGATCTGGGGATGACGTTGTACCATCGGCAGGGATCTTCAGCCGCTGGCCTACGTACAGGAGGTTGGGATTACGCAGGCGATTGGCGGCCAGAAGCGCTTGCACGCTGACCCCATACTTCCTGGCGATACTGGCCAGGTACTCGCCACGCTGGACCACGTGCACGGTGGGCCTGGAGACACTCCTCTGGGAGGCCGATGTCGTCGGCGCCGGCGTCGGCGTCATGGCCCTGAGATCCTTCTCCACGGACTCGGACGTAACCTCCGGTGACGTATCCAGCGCCTGTGCGGAAGCCAGAGCCGACCCTACCGCCGGAGTGGCCATCGCCTGAGGGATGGGAGCAGACCCCGCCGAGGCAGACCCAGATCCTACGCCTGATATCGGCGTAGGCGTCGGCGTGGGAGAGGGTGTTGGCGTTGGTGTAGGCGTTGGTGTGAAAGTGGGCGTAGGCGGTGGAGAGGATGTCGGCTTTAGCGATGGGGCAGGCGATGGAACGGGCCTCACCCGAACGTTCGCCGGACTCGGGATGCGTAACCGCTGCCCCACATACAGGCGATTCGCGTTGATCAATCGATTGGCCCGGATCAGCGCCTGAACCGTGACCCCATAGCGCTGAGCGATCAGCTCCAGATATTCCCCGGGGCGCACGATGTGGATCCGCTCATCGACCGGAGGGGCTGATGACCGCGCGGAGGAGACAGGTATCCGCAGGCGCTGCCCCACGTACACGAAGTTGGGATTGCGCAAGCCATTATACGTGGCGATCTGGGCGATGGTGACGTGATACCGCGCCGCGATGCTCGCCAGCGTCTCTCCCCGCCGCACCACGTGGATGATCTCATCCGCATCGGGGGCGTCAGCGGGCTGCGCCAGCACCCCCATCGGGAAGATAAGTGCGAGGATCAATGCAAGACAGGCTCCCCATACGATGGCTCGGGATCCGGTGGTCATGGCAGGCTCCTTCTCGCCGTGAGGTGGATGATCGCGACCCTCCCAAGGCAGATTATTCATCATTCGGGTCGTTAGTATAGCAGAAACTCGTCGAGATGGCAACAAATGTAATAGACTATATTGGATGGCTCAATCCGCCCTCCCACCCTGGACATCCCCGCTGATTTCCGATAAGATGAGGCCGCATCACGTCTGGACATGGAGGAGCCATGAACTTCGACGCCGTCTTTCGATCACGCCGCAGCAACGTGATGGCCACGCGCGGCATCGTGGCCACTAGCCAGCCGCTGGCCGCCCAGGCCGGGCTGGACATCCTGAAAGCTGGCGGCAACGCGGCCGACGCCGCCGTCGCCACCGCGGCCATGCTCAACGTCGTTGAGCCCATCTCCACCGGCATCGGCGGCGACTGCTTCGCCCTCTATTACGACGCCAAAACGAAGACGGTCACGGCGCTGAACGGGTCGGGCCGGGCCCCGGCCGCCGCCTCCATCGAGGAGCTGCGCCGACTGGGGTACACGAAGATGCCCAGCTTCACCGGCCACACGGTCACCATCCCCGGCACCGTGGCCGGATGGGCCGATCTGCTGGAGCGCCACGGCCGCATGACCCTGGCTGATGTGTTGCAGCCGGCCATCTGGACGGCTGAGAACGGCTACCCGGTCACGGAGCTGATCGCCACCGGCTGGGCGCGCCAGGTGAAGAAGCTGCTGCGCGCTCCCGACTGGGAGAGCGGCGATCTGGACAACGGGCCGGAGCAACCCAGCGGCCATGAGCTGCTGATCGATGGCCGGGCGCCGCGGCCGGGCGAGATCATGCGCCTCCCCACCTTGGCCGAGACGCTGCGCGGCATCGCCGCCGAGGGCAAGGATTACATCTACAAGGGCGAGTTCGCCCGTAAGCTCAGCGAGCATGTGCAGCGATACGGCGGTTGGATCACGCCCGAGGACATGGCCACCCACACATCCACCTGGGATGAGCCCATCACCGCGGAGTATCGGGGCGTCACGTTATACGAGTGTCCCCCAAACGGCCAGGGGTTGGCCGCCATCATCGCCGTGAACCTGGCCGCGGGGTTCGACCTGGCCGCCATGAGCCCGGCGGACCGGCTGCACGTGATGATCGAGTGTATGCGCCTGGCCTTCGCCGATGCTCAGCGTTGGGTGTGCGACCCGCGCGTGGTGGATATCCCGCTGGAGGAATTGATCAGCCCCGAGTACGCCGAACGACGCCGCCAGCGCATCGACATGCATCAGGCGGCCCAGGACGTCCCCTATGGCATCCCCATGGCCGGATCGGACACGGTGTACCTCAGCGTGGTGGATGGCGAGGGGAACGCGTGCAGCTTCATCAACAGCTTGTACATGGGTACGGGGACCGGCCTGGTGGTACCGGGCACGGGGGTCAGCTTGCAGAACCGGGGAGCGCTCTTCGTGCTCGATCCGGAGCACCCCAACGCGCTGGCGTCCAATAAGCGCCCGTACCACACCATCATCCCAGCCATGACGACCCGGGACGGCGAGCTGCACGCCTGTTTCGGGGTGATGGGCGGCTACATGCAGCCGCAGGGGCATTTCCAGATGCTGGTGAACATGCTGGACCTGGGGATGGCGCCGCAGCAGGCGTTGGACGTGCCTCGCTGGATGCTGGCGGGGCCGGACGCGGGGCTGGGCGCTCAGGAGCCGGGCGGGCTGGTCATGATCGAGGAAGGCTGGGATTTCGGCGTCATGGCCGAGCTGGCGCGGCGTGGGCATCGGCTGGCGCCAGTGGACGGCTTCGGCCGGGTCGTGTTCGGCGGCGGGCAGATCATCCTGCGCGATCCGGATACGGGCGTGCTCATCGCCGGCAGCGACCCGCGCAAGGACGGCTGCGCAGTGGGATGGTGAGGTAAGGGCGCACGACCGTGCGCCAATCTGGTGGGTAGCGGCGATTCATGAATCGCCGCTACCACGCCCGCCAGATCGCCGTTGCTGTGGATCGCCCTACAGGATTCTGTCTGTCGCCTCTTAGAGGCCAGAACTCATATGTTGCTTTATCTGGACGAAGAATAAAACATAAGGGGCGTGAGTCCCGCTCACGCCCCTTATTACGCCGACTACGCAACGAGGGGCGCACGGCCGTGCGCCCCTCCAAAACTTTACTTCTTGCCGCGCGGGTAGTCGAAGACCTCTTTGCTGACGTACACCGTGTACGAGGTGACGCCGATGCTCTCCATGCACGGCCAGTGACAGGCGGCCACGCCCCACTTATCGGGCTCTAGCTGCTCACCCTTGATGTAGGGCTTCCACATGTCGCCAGGCGTCACATGCCATAGGAAGACGCCGCCCACGTCCTCCGAGAGGATGTGCTGCGCCTTGACGAACATCTCATGCCGCCGCTCCGGATCACCCATCAGCGAGGAGGCCTCGGTCACCAGGCGATCGAACTCCTCGTTGGTCCAGGCATGGCGCCCGCCGGACTTCCAGATACCGAGCAGGTTGGAGGCATCGAAGTAGTCCATGCCATAGGAGACCATGCCGAAGGTGATCTCGTGAGCGTTCATCTTCTCCATGAAGATCTTCTGCTCCTTGTTGCTCACATCGACCTCGATGCCCAGCACCTCCTTGATCATGGAGGCGATGGCGTTGCCGATGGCCTGGCCCAGCTCCGCCTCCTGCCGCAGCCAGAGGGTGAGCTTGGGGAAGCCCTCCCCATTGGGATAACCGGCCTCCGCCAGCAACTGGCGGGCCAGCTCGGGATCGAAGCCCTGATACGGTTTCAGCTCCTCCGGGTCCACCGCATCTGGATAGCCGGGCATGAGCATGCCGTAAGCCGGGCGGCCCAGGATCTTGATGATGTTGTTCACCAGCGCCTCGCGGTCGATGGCATGAGCGAAGGCCTGGCGCACCCGCACGTCGTTGAAGGGCGGATTATAGGCGTCGAAGAAGAGATAGTGCGTGCGGAAGTCGCCGAAGCCCGGATGGTACTGCTTCTGCAGCTCGGGGTCGGACATGATGAAGTCCAGATCGCCAGGTGAGAACGTCCGCGCCCAGTCCACCTCATCGGCCAGGTAGGCGTCAAACTCCGTATCCAGGTCGCCGATGATGAAGATGAACCGCTCCAGATACGGCTTGCGCCGGCCGGTGTAGTTGAGATTGGGCCCCAGGACGATCCGCTTCCCCTTGGTCCACTCCTCCAGGATCCACGGCTCCGAGGAGACGGACGTCTTGGGATCGTTGTTGTAGTACACGCCGTACTTCTCCACCTGGTGCTTGGCCAGCGGGCGGGAGAAGATCATGGTGGCCGGCGTGTAGGGCGCGGGGCGCTCCGTCACGATCTGCAGCGTATGATCATCCAGGGCCTTCACGCCCAGCTCGGTCGGCGGCAGCTCGCCCTTGATGATCTTATCCCAGTTCTTGGGATTGCACGAGAACCCCCAGTACCAGGCGAAGTCGTAGCCATGCTCCGGGTCCGCCATATACTGGAAGGTCCACTCATAGTCATATGCGGTGACGGGGACGCCATCGCTCCACTTCAGGTTCGGGTCGAGATGGAACGTCCAGGTGAGCCCATCGTCGGCCACCTCCCAGGACAGCGCGGCCCCCGGCTCCAGCTCGAAGTTCTTGTTGAGCTGGACCAGCGGCGTGCTCAGAGTCTGCCAGGGCGGATCCGGCCGGCTGTATACCGTCACCGGGAAGTCCAGGCTCTCCCCATCGCGGGCCATGATGCGGATGTACTGCTGTTCCGGCGGGGCCGCGTCGGCGGGCAGCCTGACGCCAAAGGCGTTCACGTACTCGCCTACTTCCTTTGTGGGCGCGGGAGTGGGAGTCGCTGGCGCCAACCGTGTAGGGGCCTCCGGCTTCGGCAACGGCGTCGGCGTCGGCAATGTCGGGGTCGCCGGCGCGCAGGCCGCCAGGATGGCCCCGGCACCGCTCAGGCCCATCCACTTCAGCATCTGTCTTCTGGAGAGGAGACGCTTCTCAGCCATCCTCATTCCTCCTTATTCTCGCGGGGAGGGGGATACAACCCCGCCTTTCTTAATAAATCAACCGATCGTTAAAGCCGTTCCACATCACGTCCGCAAGGTGGGATCCAGGGCATCTCGCAGGCCATCACCGACGAAGGTGAAGCTCAACGTCGTGATGGCGATCATTAGGGTGGGGAAGAGCCCCAGATGCCAGTACACCCGCAGGTAGGCCGCGCTGGACCCCACCATCTTTCCCCAGCTCGGGAGGGGATCGTCGATCCCCACGCCCAGAAAACTCAACCCGGCCTCGGCGAAGATGGCCGTGGGAATCCCCAATGTGAGCATGATGATCAGGGGAGGCAAGGCGTTGGGCAGGACGTGACGGATCAGGATGTGCAGCTCCTTAGCCCCCACAGCCCGGGCCGCGACGATGAACTCCTTCTCGCGCAGAGAGAGGAGCTGAGCGCGCGTCAGCCGACACACCGGGACCCAGCTGGTGACGCTGATGGCCATGATCACGTTGAACAGCCCGGTGCCCAACACGCTCATGATGAACAGCGCGAAGAGCAGGCTGGGAAAGGCCGTCATGATCTCCACCACGCGCAGGACGACGAAATCGAACTTCCCCCCACGCAGGCCGGCGAGCGCCCCTAGGGGGATGCCGATGCTGAAAGCCACCGCCTGCACTAAGAACCCGACCGTGAGGGAGGTGCGCGCGCCGTAGATGATGCGACTCAGCAGGTCGCGGCCGATGGCATCGGTGCCGAGCCAGTGAGCCGCGCTGGGGAACTGGCGCGCCTCCGATAACACCGCCTTGTCATAAGGATAGGGCGCCAGGATATCGGCGAAGACGGCCATGAAAATCAACCCGATGACGATGACAAGGCCCAACATGGCCAGCTTGTTGCGCGAGAAACGCCACATGGCATCGCGCCACAGGGTCCGCTGTCGCTGTGCGGAGAACGGTGTCGTCAGGCGAGCTTCAGAGACCGCTGTCGTCATGTGGATTGCCTTCCGGTAAGCCGTACTCGTGGATCGACGATGGTATACAGGATGTCACTCAGCAAGTAGGTGAAACCCCACAGGCCGGCGACCAGGAGCATCAGCGCCATGATCAGCGGATAATCACGTTCCCAGATACTCGTCACGAAGAAGCTCCCCAGACCGGGGATGCGGAAGACCGACTCGATAAAGATCGAGCCCGTCAACAGGTTGGGGATCTCCGGCCCCAGCACCGTGATCAGGGGGATCAAGGCGTTCTTCAGGACATGTCGGAGGATAATCCGCTTCTCGGTCAGGCCCTTGGCCCGCGCCGTGCGCACATAATCCGCGTGCAGCGCCTCCAACATGCTCACCCGGGTGTATCGGGCCACCAGCGCCATAGGGCCCAACGCGTAGGCCAGCATGGGCATGATCACATGCTTCGGCTCCTCCCATCCCCCCGTGGGAAGCCAGCGCAGACGCACGGCGAAGAGAAGCACCAGCCAGGTAGCCACCACAAAGTTGGGCACGGTGATCCCCATCGTGGCCAGGAAGGTGACGATGTAATCCAACCATGTGTTCTGGCGGATCGCGGCCAGGATGCCGAAGAACAGGCCGAAACTATAGGCGAAGGCGATCGTCGCCAGCCCCAACTGGATCGTCGGCGGCCAGACGCGTCGGATCAGCTCGGTGACGCTCTCCGTGGGACTCTGATACGAGACGCCGAAATCGAGATGTAACGCACGCCACATGTAGCGCGCATACTGTTCCCAGAGGGGACGATCCAGACCATACTTGCGCAGGATATTGGCCTTCGCCTCCGGAGGGAGCGGCATCTTCGTCTCGTCAAAAGGGCCACCGGGCACGGAATGCATCAGGAGGAAGGTGATGATCGAGACGGCGAAGAACACGAAGACCAGGCTGATCAGACGGCCGATGATGTATCGCGTCATGAAGCCCCTATCCTAACATGAGAATGATGAACGATCGCATGGTACACAAGCGATCGAGAGGAGAACAGAGGACTCGGGCGTATCCGCGGTTACTCTAGCACAGGGAGCATCTACCTGTCAAGCGCCGCGATTTGCAATTTTCCTAATACGGAACGCCCGGTTGGAGAATCCCGGCCTCTCAGAGAGGCCGGGATTCCCTCATCCCATCACCCCCTGCCACAATTGGTACAGGCCGAAGAGGAAGAGGGCCAGAGCGGAGACGCCGTTGAGCGCGCGACGGACCCGCGGCCCCAGCCTTCGCGCGGTGGCGAAGAGGATCACGAGCAGGGCCGTGCCGCTGACGAGGGCGCCATAGAAGCCCCCCACGAAGCTGACGGCTAGGCTCGCGGACCGACGCCAGCCTTCCAACACGATAGGCCCGGCCACGATGCCCCAAAACAGATACGGATTGGGGTTGAGCGCGTTCATCACGATGGCTTTTGTCAGGGTCTGTGGCCCCGAATCCAAAGGCGCATCCACCAGAGTCACAGGTTGGCGAGCTGCCCGGTAGGCCCCCAGGGCCAGGTAGAGGATGAACGCGCCGCCGGCCACCCGCACGACCCGCAGGAAGCCATCGGGCATTTGCGTCAAGGCCAGCAACGCCAGCGCGACGATGGGCCCATCGCTGAAGAGAGGGGCCAGGGCGGCGGGGAGTGTCCGCCGCCAGCCGTTTCGCATCGTCTGGGATAACAGGAAGGCCTGAAACGGTCCGGGCGACGCCGCGGCGGATATCCCCAACGCCACCCCCTGTAGCAGATAGCCGAACAAGGCGGCCCCTCACTCCAACAAACTCAGCCGCTCCTGCAGCCGGGCCAGTCGCTCCTGCAGCTCGGCCAGCTTGGCCTCCTCGCGGGCGACCACCTCGGCGGGCGCCTTGGAACGGAAGCCATCGTTGGCCAGCAACCTCTCGCTGCGCGCGATATCCTTCCGGACCGCATCCATCGCCTTTTGCAGCCGCGCCCGCTCCGCGTCCAGATCCACCATGCCGGCCAGCGGCAAATAGACGCTGACACTGCCGGCGACGATGGTCACCGCTCGCTCCGGCGCTGGCAGCGACTCCTCGATCACCAATTGCTCCGGATCCAGCCGCGCCAGTGAGATCAGGATCTCCCGCTGCTCACGCAGCCAGTCCGTCGCCTGGCCGGCGCTGATCATGGCCGCGATGCGCCGCCCCGGCTCCACGCTGAACTCCGCCCGCGCGTTCCGGATGCCCCGCACGATCTCCTGAACCAGTCCCATCCGCGCTACGGCCGTCTCATCCACCGCGCCGGGTTCCGGCCACCGGGCGATGATCAACGCCTCGCCCGGATGCGGCAGCCGCTGCCAGATGGCCTCGGTGACGAAGGGCATGAAGGGATGCAGCAGCCGCAACGTATGCTCCAGTATGTACACCAACACCCGCCGAGCCGTCGCCTTGGCCTCCTCGTCCTCACCGTACAGCCGGATCTTGGCGATCTCGATGAACCAGTCGCAGAACTCGCTCCACAGGAAGTCATGGATCTGACGGCCGGCCTCGCCGAATTGATATGCCTCCATTAACTGCGTCACATCCGCCACCAATCGGTGATACCGGCTGATGATCCAGCGATCGGCCAGCGTCAGCCCCGGATCGTCGAGCGACAACACCTCCACGGGCTCGGCGCCGTCCAGATTGCTGATGACAAACCGGGCCGCGTTCCAGATTTTGTTAGCGAAGTTACGGGCCGCCTCCACCTTTTTCACGTCCAGTCGCACATCGTTCCCCGGCGTGCTGGAGGTCACCAGCATGAATCGCAGCGCATCACAGCCATATTTGTCGATCAACTCCACCGGATCCAGCGCGTTGCCCAGCGACTTGCTCATCTTCCGACCCTGGGCGTCCCGGATGATCCCATGCAGGTACACCATGCTGAATGGGGGCTTGCCGGTGAACTTCAGCCCCATCATAATCATGCGCGCCACCCAGAAGAACAGGATATCGTATCCGGTCTCCAGCACGCTGGTCGGGTAGAAGTACTTGTAATCCTCGGTCTCCTCGGGCCAGCCCAGCGTGCTGAAGGGCCACAGCCCGGATGAGAACCAGGTGTCCAGCACGTCGGGATCCTGCTCGATGTTCTTGCTACCACAGTGCGCGCACTCGGTGGGATCGGTCAGCTCGCAGGTCTGGCCGCCGCAATCACGGCAATACCACACCGGGATGCGATGCCCCCACCACAACTGGCGGCTGATGCACCAATCACGGATGTTCTCCATCCAGTTGAAATACACCTTGGCGAAGCGCTCCGGGATGATGCGGATGCGGCCATCCCGCACGGCCTCGATGGCCGGCTCCGCCAGCGGCTTGATCTTCACGAACCACTGGGTGGAGATGCGCGGCTCCACGATGGTGCCGCATCGCTGGCAATGCCCAATGGCATGGCGATGCGGCTCCACTTTCACCAACAGCCCTTCCTTCTCCAGATCGGCCACCAGCCGCTCTCGGCACTCGAAACGATCCAGTCCGGCATACGGCCCCGCTTCCTCGCCCATAGCGCCAGTGTCCGTCATCACGTCCACCTGGGGCAGGTCATGTCGCTGCCCGATCTCATAGTCGGTCGGGTCGTGGGCTGGGGTCACCTTCACCGCGCCGGTGCCGAACTCGGGATCCACCGCATCATCGGCGATAATGGGGATACGACGGCCGATAGCTGGCAACACGGCCATGCGCCCTACCGTCTGGGTGTATCGCTCATCCTCAGGATGCACGGCCACCGCCGTATCACCCAGGATCGTCTCCGGCCGGGTGGTCGCCACCTGAATGAACTCGGTCGCTCCCTCCGCCCAGCGGCCGGATCCCCATTCAGCGCGTGGGCCATCCCATTCATCGGTGATCAGCGGATAGCGCACGTACCACAGGTGACCGTCCTCCTCCTCGTGCTCCACCTCCAGATCGGAGATGGCCGACTCACAGCGAGGGCACCAGTTCACCAGGTAGGTGCCGCGATAGATCAGGCCCTCCTTATATAGTGTGACGAAGGCGGTGCGCACGGCGCGGGAGAGCCCTTCGTCCAACGTGAACCGCTCCCGATCCCAGTCGCAGCTCACGCCTAACCGGCGATGCTGCTCCGTGATACGCGCGCCATACTCTTCCTTCCAGGCCCACACGCGCTCCAGGAACTTCTCACGCCCCAGGTCGTGGCGGGTCAGCCCCTCCTTGGCTAGCTGCCGCTCCACCACGTTCTGGGTGGCGATGCCCGCGTGATCCGTTCCGGGCACCCACAGCGTGGGCACGCCCTTCATCCGGTGATAGCGGATCATGAGATCCTCGACCGCGGCGGTCATGGCATGCCCCAGGTGCAGCGCGCCGGTCACGTTGGGCGGCGGCATGGAGATCACGAACGGCTTCTGATCCCGGCTGGCCAACCCCTTAGCGAACTGGGTCTCCGGCTTGAAGTACTTCTGCGCCTCCCACCAATCATAGATCTGTTGCTCGAACTCCCTCGGGTTATACGTCTTAGGCATCTCTCTCTGATCAGCCATCGCGCTCCTTCCCCCCATGTATAATCCCCAGTCTCCAATCCCCAATCTCCAACTTACCATTAAAAAACCCCCTCGCCACAAGGACGAGAGGGTCCTCCCGCGGTACCACCTTGCTTGACGGGAAACGTTCTGCTTCCCGCCCACTCTGCCGCTATAACGGGCGAACCCGGGCCTCCCTACTGGCGTTCAGGAGGCCAGCTCCCCGGCGACCTTCGGCGGCGCTCGTCGGGCGAGGCTCCCAGCCGACGACCTCGCCTCTCTGGCGACTGCGTACCGCCTACTCCTCCGGTTCTCAGCCATTATCTGTCGCTGACAGTGAGATTATAGCCTCAGCTCAACAGGGTGTCAAACCGCCTGTGAAGCCGGGGGGCATTTCAGACAACAGGCAGGTATGGGAACCTGCCCTATCGCGCCATATCCCCCACATAATCCACGGAGGGCGGCTTTCCATAACTCAGAGGAATTAGTGTCCCAGAAAGCCCTCTCATGCAGGGCTTCCGGACCGTCATCGAGCTTACAGATCAACTCTGGGGGGTTAAGCATAATGGGACTTGCTATGAATTGTGTAGTACTCTGAAGGGACAAAGGGGGAAACGCGGCATCATGGCGAGGAAACGGACGCTGCTAGCGGTCTTTGCCCATCCGGATGATGAGTCGTTCGGCATAGGGGGCACATTGGCCCATTACGCACGCCAGGGCGTACGCGTGGTCCTTGTATGTGCCACAAATGGGGAAGCGGGGGAGATCGCCGATCCGAGTCTGGCCACGCGCGAAACACTGGCCCAGGTGCGACAGGCGGAGCTGCGATGTGCGGCCAGGCAACTGGGCATCGCGGAGGTGATCTTCCTGGGCTATCGCGATTCGGGCATGAAGGGCTCGCCCGATAATCAACATCCACATGCGCTCATCAACGCGCCAGCCGAAGAGGTCGTATCCCGATTGGTCGGTATTATACGCCGCGTGCGACCGGATGTGGTGATCACCTTCGAGCCCAACGGGGGCTATGGTCATCCAGATCACATGACCATCCACCGACACACGGTGGCTGCTTTCCACGCTGCTGGAGACCCCGATCGCTATCCCGAGCAAGGAGCTCCCTGGCAACCCGCCCGGCTCTTCTATACGGCGATCCCTCGCTCCGTCTTCCGGGAGATACGTCAGCGCTTGCAGGAAATGGGCGTGGACACCCGGGACATAGAGGAGAGGGAACGGGCCGGACTGGGCTGGCCGGATGAACAGGTGAACGTCGTCCTGGATGTCTCGGACAGCGTGGAAGCGAAATGGCGAGCCATCCATTGTCATCGGACGCAATTAGGACCGAAGAGCATCTTCCTCCACATACCGGAGGACGTGGCCAGGACGATCTTGGCACGCGAGTATTTCGCCCTGGCGTACCCACCGCCTGCTCCTGGGGAGAGGAAGTACGACTTATTTGAAAACGGTACCGTATCCCTCGGGTAGGCACAGTGCACCCGGAACCCTTGCTCGTCATGATCTAATGCCCTTTGCGACTGAGAAAGTGGGTCCCGCCGTTGACATCCCCGGGAAGGCACGTTATGATGCCCACGCGTCCCCAAGAACAGGCGGGCGCGCGTTTGGACGAGCCAGATAGGAGGAAGTCACCATGCGATTTGGATGCTGCACAACGATCGAGAACGCGCCGCTGGTCGCCGAGGCCGGATACGATTTCATCGAGTTGGGCGTGTTCCGAGATCTCCGTCCCGAGACACCCGATGAGGAGTGGGCTCCCGTCCGGGCCGCCATCGAGGCTATGCCCTTGCGCCCAGCCGCGTTTAACGTCATGCTGCCGGGCGATCTGAAGATCACAGGCCCTGACGTGGATGCCGAACGGGTGCAGCGCTACGTGAATGTCGCCTTTCAGCGCGCGGCCGCCCTGGGCGGCGAGGTGATCGTCTTCGGATCCGGGGGCGCTCGCGCGGTGCCAGAGGGGTTCCCTCGAGAGCAGGCATGGGAGCAACTCATCCAGTTCGCGCGATGGGCGGGGGACGCCGCGCAGGCTGTGGGCATGCAGGTAGCCATCGAGCCCCTCAATCGCGGGGAGACGAACATCATCAACTCCGTCACCGAGGCGCTGGAGCTGGCGAAGGCCGTCCAACATCCGGCCGTGAAGGTCCTGGCCGATCTGTACCACGTCGTCGTGGAGGATGAGCCCATCGATCACCTCCAGGACGCCAGAGGGTGGCTCGCCCACGTACACGTGGCCGACACGGGTCGCCGATACCCGGGGAGCGGGTCATATCCTTACCCTAACTTCTTTGGCGCCCTGAAAGCCATCGGATACGACCTGCGCATCTCGGTCGAGTGTCGCTGGGAGGACTTCGCCACGGAATGCCGAGCGGCCCTGCAATTCCTCCACGAGGCGTGGACACGCGCATGAGCCATTCGATATTAGCGTCTTGGTGACTTCGTGGTGGGTCTCAGATACGCCTTCCTTGCCAGGGAGGGCAATAGGCAGATTTTAACAACTGGATTTGACAATATCCCGAAAAGGCATATAATGCGAGCAACTCAACAGGAAAGATTTGAACCTATCGGAAGGGAAAGGGGTTAAATTCACACATGCGAACGGGTTCCGCCATCCAGCCACGAGGCTGGCAGTCGCTGACGTCGCTAACGTGCATCTGTCCTTAGCGGGCGCAATCGGTCGTCTCGGGAATGGCCCCGAGGTGCGACGCGATTGCCCCGCCTTTGGCAGATGCGATGAGTCACGCCAGCGCGGCGATCCCGTTCTTCTTTTATGACATCATATGAGCGAATGAACAGGTAGTTAAGATATCACCGTTTCCTGGCTGGCACAGAGGGGTTTCCTCCCGTGCCAGAGCTCGGATTGACGGGCAAGGTATCCGTGCGGGACTCATCGCATGGCACATGGGGCCACGATGAGTCCCGTTTTTGTATCGCCTTCAATTGTCAGAAACCAACTATTCGGAGGGCAGCTATGGTCACAGTTTATATCCCCACACCTTTGCGTCGGCTCACAGGCGGCCAATCTCGCGTCCAGGCCACCGGCAGCACCGTCGCGGAGGTTATCGAGAACCTGGATCAGCAATTCCCTGGGCTCCGCGATCGCCTGATGGATGAGAACGGCGAGTTCAAGCGGTTCATCAGCATTTACCTTAACGAGGACGAGATCCGCACGTTGAAGGGGAAGGACACCCCCGTCGCTGAAGGCGACAAGATTTCCATCGTGCCCGCCATGGCCGGAGGATGATGAGGGAGACCCTGCCCTGGGGATATTCGAGGGTTGCTAACTACGACGGAGCATGGGAAGAGTGGGGCGATCGCCTCGATCTGTCCATCGAGCAATGAATATATCCAGGCGCTCGGCTGGTCAGGACGCGTTCCTGCCAGCCTACTAAGACACCAACAGGAGGTTGTGAAGGATGAAGTTAGATGTTCGTGGGGAAATCTGTCCATATCCGATGTTGAAGGCGGTAGAGGCGATGAAGCGCCTACCTGAAGGCGAGGTTTTGGAGGTCATCACGGATCACGCGCCCGCGTTGGAGACCATCCCGACGCAGGCCGCGCGCCTGGGATTCCAATGGGAGATCAAGGAGACCGGGCCAGCAGAGTGGACCATCATTCTGAGCCGGCCGGAATAGGCCAGCTCATTGAGGAGTGTGAGCCATGTCCGAGAGGACAAGAGCATTTCTCAAGACGCCCGAGTGGCTGAAGGAGCATATTACCGATCCTAGTATACGCGTGATCGACGTGCGACCGACACTGGAACAGCTCGAATCGGGATATCCCTGGGGACATATCCCCGGAGCGGTCCACCTGGACGCGCGCGAGCTGTTCACCATGGTCGATGGGATACCCGGCAAGTTGGTGCCCCAGACGACAGGTGAGGCCGTCCTGGGCCGTCTGGGCCTCTCACGGGAGGATCGCGTTGTCGTGTACGATGACTCTGGCGGCCCACTGGCGGCGCAGATCGCATGGCTGCTGGATTATTGGGGCCAGGCGGAGGTCCTCCTGCTTGACGGCGGCTGGCAGGCATGGCTGGCGTCGGGCGGAGAGGTCAGCACCGATCAGCCCCAGATCACGCCGCGGGATTATCAGGCTCAGCCGGACGAGAGCAAGATAGCCACCATCGAGTGGATCGAGGCCCATCTGGGCCACCCTGATGTGATCCTGGTGGATGCCAGGACCCCTCAGGAATATGAGAGAGGACACCTGCCCGATGCCATCCTATTCCCCTGGGAGATGTGCGTCAGCACGGGAACCGTCCAGCGCTATCTCGATGAAAGGACGCTGCGCCATCGCTTCGTCGAGGCAGGCATCACACCCGACAAGGAGATCGCGGTGTACTGCGAGACGGGCGCCCGGAGCGCCCATGTGTATTGGGCGCTTCGCCTGGCGGGATACCTCAAGGTACGCAATTATGAGGGCTCCTGGGCAGAGTGGAGCCGGCGCCACAAGGTGTTCGCAGAGGAGAGGGCGGAGACGGCAGAACAGCCTGCCGCGGGGCCATGCGGCCTCTCCGCGGTCCCAGAGGCGGCCGCACCTTCCACCGTATCGCCCCTGTCGTCCGAGAGACTCACGCGTGATCAGCTCCTGGCCCAGGCCCGGGCTCAGGTGCCTGAGCTCGACGTGTATGAAGTGAAGCGCCGCCTGGATGAGGGGGAACCGCTCACCCTGATCGACATCCGGGAGCGAGAGGAGTGGGTACAGGGCCATATCCCCGGCGCCAAATTCATCCCTCGCGGCTTCCTGGAGCTGCGCATTGAGGAGGTCCAGCCGGATCGGGACGCCCCCATCGTTGTATATTGCGCGGGCGGCGTCCGCTCCCTGCTGGGCGCGCGAGATCTGAAGATCATGGGGTACAGGAATGTATACTCCATGGCCGGTGGGTTTACGCGGTGGAAGAACGCCGGCCTGCCGTTCGTTGTCCCGCGCGTCCTCAGCGATGAGCAGCGGACGCGATACAGCCGTCACATCATCATCCCGGAGATCGGCGAAGAAGGGCAGATCAAACTGCTCGAATCGAAGGCGCTCATCATCGGCGCGGGCGGGCTGGGCTCCCCTGCGGCCTACTATCTGGCCGCGGCTGGCGTAGGCACCATCGGCATCGTGGACTTCGATGAGGTCGACCTCTCCAACCTGCAACGCCAGATCCTGCACGGCCACAGCGACATCGGCCGCCCCAAGGTGGAATCCGCCATGGATACGCTCCGGGAGATCAATCCCGACGTCGAGGTCATCCCTCACCGCGTCCGGCTGGACTCCAGCAACGCGCTGGACATCATCAAGGCATATGACATCGTCCTGAACGGGTCGGATAACTTCCCGACGCGGTATCTGGTCAACGATGCCTGCGTGCTGCTGGGAAAGCCGCTGGTCGATGCCAGCATCTTCATCTTCGAGGGCCAGGTGACAGTCTATGACCCACAGCGAGGTGGCCCGTGCTATCGCTGTCTGTATCCCGATCCGCCGCCCCCGGGCGAGGTCCCCTCGTGCGCGGAAGCTGGCGTCCTGGGAGTCCTGCCCGGCATCGTGGGCTCCATCCAGGCCGTCGAGGCCATCAAATACCTCCTGGGGATCGGCGAGCCATTGGTCGGACGCCTGCTCATGTTCGACGCGCTGGACATGACCTTCCGCATGCTGAGGGTGCAGCGAGACAAGGATTGCCCTGTTTGCGGCGAGCATCCCACGGTGACCGAGCTCATCGACTATGAGCAGTTCTGCGGGCTGCCGCCGCGGCGGAGCATGGCGGAGGGGAACGGCCGCGGCGATGCGGTCACGACAGTGCATGCGGAGAATCCATGATGATGTGGACAACACGACTATCGACCGGGGTGCCCCGCAACGGCGCGGTGGCAGCCCGGGTCAGACGCTTAAATAGGAGCATCCTGGATCAAATCGGCAACACGCCGATGTTCCGGCTCACGCGGATCACGGCGGATCTGCCATCAACGGTCGAGGTTTATGTCAAGGCGGAATGGTTCAACCCGGGGGGCTCTGTCAAAGATCGCCCGGCACTACGCATGATCGAGGAGGCCGAGCGCGATGGCCGGCTGACGCCCGAGAAGATCATCATCGATGCCACCAGCGGGAACACGGGCATCGCTTATGCCTTGATCGGCGCGGTGAAGGGATATCGCGTCGAGCTGGTGATGCCATCGAACGTCACGCGAGAGAGGCGCCAACTGGCTCAACTATACGGCGCGCGCGTCATCGAGAGCGATCCACTGGAAGGATCCGACGGCGCCATCCGGCTGGTCCGCCAGATCGTGGCCGAGGAGCCAGAGAAGTACTTTTATCCGGACCAGTATAATAATCCGGCCAACTGGCGGGCTCATTACGACACGACAGGGCCTGAGGTCTGGACGCAGACCCAGGGACGCATCACGCACTTCGTGGCCGGGGTTGGAACGTCGGGTACTTTGATCGGCACCGGTCGCCGGCTGAAAGAGTATAACCCGCAGATCCAACTCATCGCGGTGGAGCCAGCCGATCCTCTTCAGGTCATTGAGGGGCTCAAGCATTTGGCGACGTCCATCGTCCCAGGCATCTACGACCCCTCACTGCCTGATCGCACCATCTATGCGGAGACGGATCGCGCGCTCACGATGGTACGACGGCTGGCCCGCGAGGAGGGGCTCTTCGTCGGATTCTCGGCCGCGGCCGCCGTGGACGCGGCGCTACAGGTCGCGCGAGAGCTGCGAGAGGGCGTCGTGGTCGCCTTGTTGCCGGACAGCGGCGTGAAGTATCTTAGTTTGGAGTTGCTGGAAGAGACGTAATGCCGTCATCTACCAGCCATACTGCTCCGGTCCCCAGGGACGGGAGACGAGTTCCTGTTTGACCGTGATCAGGGTGCGGTCGGGGAGGTCTTCATACAGGACGACACCAGGACCGACACAGGAGTAGGTGCCGATGCGCCGCCCGGGCATGATGATCGCGTTTACCCCGGTACGGCAGAAGTCGCCGAAGTAGGCTGCGTTGGAGGCGTGCGCGGGGATCTCCGGCCGCCCCCTGATCCGCCATATCGTCTCCCCGTCGTCGAAGCGCAGGTTCCCGCAGACCGTGGCCGCGCCGAAGTCCACGGCCAACCCCGCCACGCCCCAGATCTCGCAGTAGTGGTAACAATACACGGTGTCCAGGGCTACGCCGCTGAACTCAGCCCCATGGCCATAGACCCCCTTGGCCCCTAAAGAGCTATGGCCGCCGATCTGGCAGTAATCCCGTAGCTTCGTCTCGCGCCCCACCACGACCGGCCCCTTCAGGATGGCGCCGTTGGTCACGCTGGCCCCATCCTCCAGCCAGAGGTTCCCCTCCACGACCACGCGATCCCCGATGACCGTGTTCTCGCCCAGGACGAGCCGCCCTTTGATCTCAGCCCCGTCATGCACCCGCGCCGAGGGAGCGATGACGTCCGCCTCCAACCGGGCCGACATGTCCTCGATCACCCGATGGTTGGCCTCCAGGATATGCCAGGGCTTGTCCAGATCCACGTGGTACCCCGGCGCCCCCACGGCCAACACCCGTTGTCCCTCATCGACCATCATCTGCAGCGATTGCGCGATCTCCGCCTCGATCGGTGGCATCCCACCGACGGGTACCCGAGTCACCAGTCCCGGATTATCCCGAAGATAGGAGATCGCCTCCGGCCGAAAGGCATAGATGCCACACAACCGATGCGTGCCACCCCGGCCGTGTCCCTCGATCCCGCGCAGCTCCTCCCCCTCCGGGAAGGCGACGATCCAGTCCTGCGGCCGTTCCTTACCTAGCGGCTGGATGAGCGCGGCCGCCAACGGCCGCTCCTGGGAGAAGCGATCGACCAGCGCGGCCAGATTCTCCCGGGCGGTGACCACGTCGCCCGACACGACCAGGAAGTCCCCGTCCAGATTATGGGCCGCCAGCAGGACGGCGGGCGCGGTCCCATCCGGGTTGGGCTGCCGCACGAAGACGATCTCGCCGCCCGCGCCTCGCAACGCCGCGCGCACGGAGGGCTCGCCCGCGCCGACGACCACCGCGATGCGCGTGATGCCCAGCGTGATCAGATCATCCACGAGGCGCCGCACGGCCGGGACGTTCGCAATGGGAAATGCGGCCTTCTGCCGCACGACGTTATACGGCCAGAACCTGGTGCCCTGGCCAGCCGCCAGAACGATCGCTGTTTGAACTGTCGTCATGCCTCATCTCCGTTGAAGTTGATAGATGTCCCGTGGATACGACATCACATTATACCCCACCCCCCTGTAGTCCCCCCTCCTCAATCCGCTTCGCTGGGGAGGGGGGACAGCCCCCTTCTCCCTGGCCAGGGAGAAGGGGCTTGGGGGGATGAGGGTCGTCTGCAGCGAGAGCGCTTGGAGCCAATGGGGCACGGTGCCGCCGTGCCTCTAAGGGAGCGATATCTTTTATTCCGATGAGCTTTCACCTGTCCCCGCAAGAGAGGAACCAGCGTCTATTGGACCCGAGGGAAGATCAATATCCGATGATTGTCCGCATCAGCCACGTAGACGTTCCCCTCGCCGTCCACCGCGATGCCGTTGGGCAACGCGAAGGATAGAGCGTCGGATCCGTACTGGCCGAATGTGGCCCGGAAGTTGCCCTCCGTATCGAACACCAGCACGCGATACCCCTCGGGGTCCGTGACGTAGACCAGCCCGGCGGCCGAATCCACCGCGAGGTAGGGTTTATTGAAGATGGACTGGCTCTCCCATCCGTAGATGGGCCACGCCTTGAGGAAGTTGAAGTTGGCGTCGAACTTCTGCACGCGGCGGTTCCACGTGTCCGCCACGTAGAAGTTGTTCTGCGCGTCCACAGCCAGCCCCACCGGCTCATCGAAGTAACCCTCGATCACGCCGCCGCCGCCGTACTGGCCCAGGAAGTTCCCGTCGGGATCGAACTTCTGCACGCGCTTGTTGCCCGTGTCCGTCACGTACACATTTCCTTGAGAATCGATGGCGATGGCGCGCGGCCCCCACATCGCCACCGGCTGGCCGAGCTGTCCATCCGTCGTCGCGAAGAACCCCCACTTGGCCAGGAACTTTCCATCCAGCGTGAACTTCTGAATGCGATGGTTCCAGGTGTCGGCCACATACACATGGCCCTCCTGATCCACGGCCACACCCCAGGGCTCCTGGAACTGGCCATCGCCCACCTCGAGCGGCCCTGCGCCATCCGGGTCCACACATCCCGGCCGCCCCTCGGCGTACAGGTTACAATTGGACCCCCAGCTCGTCAGATAGTTCCCTTCGGCATCGAACACCTGGATCCGATGATTCCCGGTGTCGGCCACCACGATGCGCCCATCCGGCGCGATGGCCACCCCGCGCGGGTTCCGGAACTGCCCCGGCGCGTCGCCAGGGACCCCCGTCGTGCCGAGCTGCCGGATTGCGGCCACCTCCCGATAGCCCTTTTCATAGGGATCGATGACTTCGGCCGTCTCTACCGGCCCCGCGCCGAAGTTCCACACCTGAGCGGCGATGTCCCGCCGCACGTACAGGTAGAAATAGTGCACGTATGGCCACTCATTGAGGGGAGTATCCCACCGGCGATACCAAATGATATCCCAGAGTTTCCGCCGCCGCTCCGGATCCTGGATGGCACCCAAAACCCGCTCCCAGGTCAGCCCTTTATAGTCCTCACGCGGCCACCAGACCAGCCGATATTTGTAACGCAGGTACTTCTTCCCCAGGAACGGCTTCGCCTTGTCCTCGTTCTTGCTCCCCACGATCACAACGGGCGCGTCCAGGGCCTCGCGGCTGGGGCTGGCGCCATAGAAACGCTTGTTGGGGTACTCACGCAGGTACCACTCCAAAGGCCAGGTGGAGTCATCATCATACGCGAGCTTAATCTGCTTATCGCCCACCGTGCGCCGGGAGATCATCTCGATCTCCTTCATGACGAACTTGACGTCCGGGGTGCCGTGGGCGTAGACCAACATCTCGTTCACCAGGTCATAGTTGATGTAATTCAGCATCCAGGTGACGCGCACCGTCCACAGCGTCAGCCCGATGATGAGCACGCCACCCGCCACCCACAGGCTGCGCCTGCCCCCCAGCCGCTCAACATATCCCCACGCCAGATAGACCAGCACGATGGCGACCACCAGGGCGGCGATGCCCTGCGTCGTCATACTGAGCCCCTCGATCGTCGCATCGCGGAACGCCTGGCCGGCGAGCACTCGCCGGAAGAAGCCGACGACCGGCTTAAAGGTGAAGGCCAACAAGGGCAGGGAGATGGCCAGGCCGATGCCCCCGCGCTCCCGCAGAGCCATCCAATCGGCCCAATCCCACAGCCGTCCCACAAACCACCCGGCCAACAACGCCATCGGGAAGGCGAAATGCACGGCGAGCCAGGGCATCTTCTCCCCGGCCCAGGTGTACGCGGCCCAGGTGAGGGCAACCCACCAGATCAGATACGCCACGAAGGGGGCCTCACGATGCGGCACCCTCTCCTCCTCTCTTCGTCGGCGACGAGGCTCAACCCGTTCCTCTGCCTCAGAGGGCCGCCGCCAGACACCCACGAGGAAGGCGATCGCCCCGCCCAGGCTGAGCAGGAGGGGCAGGAACTCATAAAGGGGCACGATGAGCAGGTAATAATACCATGGCTGCCCGCCTCGCTGGACCTCCTGCTGGGCCATCCAGTATCCCAGGCTGCCGATCATCCCCGTGGCGAACCCCTTCCCGTTGGTGAAGAAGGTGGTGAACAAGAGCAAGAAGATGCCGTAGAACAGCCCGGCTCCGATCAGCCACTGCTGACGCGACCAGCCCCATCCCATCAGGATGCTGACCAGGAACATGACGGCGAGGACGCCGCCCGAACGGACGATTCCCGTCGAGGAGTAATCGATGGGATTCCAGCCCAAGAGCTTGATCAGGAAGGGGCTGAAAAGCGGGAGGGATAGGGAGAGAATCCAGATCAGGAGATCCATCTCCGGATACGCGCGCGCTCGCCCGCCTAACCCGGTGAGTAACATGTAGATCGAGCTGGCCAGCAGGACGACGCCGAAGAGGAAGACGAAGATCATCGGGGATAATTGCCCCGGATCCGCCTTGATGGCGCTGAAGAGGGCGGCCACGGCCGCGCCGCCGCCAATGGACAGCAACGCCAGGAAGGGCCAGCGGTTGCTCGGGCGCTCCCACCGATCCAGCCAGAACTGCCACAACAGATCCAGGATAAAAAAGCCCACTAGGATGATGACATAGATGAAGGCGACCTCTTTGATCGCGTAAGTGAACGAGAGCGCCGCGGCGGAGAGGTATAGCCAGCGCGGCCGCCGGGTCTGCATATAACGGAAGGCCGCGATCAGGAGTATCATCTCCCACACGGCGATCAAAATGTCATGGCGAATATAACGGGAATAGTATAGCAGCGCGGGCGAGATGGTCATCATGAACGCGGCCGCCAAGGTCCCGATACGTCCCAGCCAGGGCCGCAGAAACCACGCCAGCGCCACCAACGCGACCCCGGCCAGCGCCGTTGACATGCGCGCCGTGGCGTCGTTTACACCGAACAGGAAGTAAAAGAGGGCGTTGACATGGAAGAGGAATGGGCCATGCATCATCGGGTTATGCTCATAGCCGCGCCCGTCGTAGAGCTGCCATGAGTACAATGCGTGCAGGCTCTCATCGTGACTCATCGATCTCCAGCTCAGTCCATAGAAGCGAGCCACCAGCGCGATCACGATGAGGACCACGTAGGCCGTCTTCTCCCAATCCCAATGAAGCATGGCCAGCAGCGAAGTATCCCATGTATGGCGAGTTTCCGTCGCGTTCTTCCCCATGTCGGTCTCCCTACCCCTTACGCTTCACGTTTTACGTTTTACGTTTTACGCTTTACGTTTCACGCTTTACGCCCCTGCTCCACGCTCTCCGCTTACTCCTCGCTCATCTCCTCCCGCATCACCCACACGATGGCGCGCTCCTCCTCCGCGGGCGTCTTGCCCTGTCGCAACAACAGCCAGCGGACCAGATTGTGCCCGCGTAACCCCGCAGGTGACCATCGCTCGGCTATGAGGAAGTCCTGGCCGCTGTACGCCTCGCCCGGCGCCAGCTCCTCCATCATCGGCGTGATCACCACCGGGGCAGTTTCCCCTCTCAACGGCGCGCCGATCACTGTCACGTATGCCATCCGTCGCAGATACCAGCGCAGCATCGGCGCCCATGGGGAATCCATGACCTCCACGGGCAACAGGTGCGGATCGCCCACCCGTTGAGCGGACAGACGCTCCAAGTAGGAAGCAAGCCAGCGCACCTCGGTAGACGTCCTCTCGAAGCGCACCGCCGGCCTTCGGTCCATATCCATGCCATGCGCGTTGATCCACCCCACGCTCAGCGTCCATAGCAACCCCAGGGCCGCCAGGAAGAGGACCAGCGCCTGCCCCGTCGTCCGCCAGCCCGCCCAAAAGCCGAAAAACAGGACCAATCCTACCATCAGCCCCAGCGGCGCCAACATCGCCGCCACGTACTCCCTCGTCCCCCAATAGCTGTACCCGGAGATCCATACGTACAGCGTGACCGAGAGAGCGCCCAGGATGGCGATCACGAGGCCTGCCTCCGCCCTCACGTGGCGCAGGTGCAGCCGCTTCCAGTAGGCGATCCCCCCCTGGCCTGCCAGGATCGCCAGCGGCGGGATCGCCATCACCAAGTCCTCCGGCCGCCGCCCAGGCGTGAGCGTCGGCCAGATCAGAGCCAGCCCCGCCCATAACGCCAACACCTTCGTCAGCCGATCCCCACGCCGGATGCCGAGTACCGCTCCGTAGATCCCGAACGCGAGCAACAACGGCTCGTCCAGGAGCACCCGCAGCCAGGGCCAGTAGAACGGATACCCGGTCTCCGGACGCGCCCACCGTTCAGCCCACTGGCCTAGCAGGCCCGCGGCCGCGCCCACGCCATCCCAATGGCGGAGGCCGGAGGTGGCGCCCAGCAGAAACACGAGGCCACCGATCATGGCTGCGCGACGGATCTGCCCTCTATCCTGCCATTCTCGCCATCGGGCCGCGACTTCTTCACGCGCCCAGAGCACACTAGCGAGCCCCCAGGCCAGGAGCGCTGTGTAGATCCCCGGCCCGCTGATCAGTCCCAGGGCCAGCGCGACGGCCGCCCAGGACACCCGACGGGCATCCTCGCTGGCGGCCAGGATGAGCGCCCAGGCCGCGAGCGCGGCCGCGGCCGCCATCACATCGCCGGTGCCCTGTCGGGCGAAATAAGTCAGCGTCGGCGAGAGGGCCAGGAACGCGGCGGTCAAAAGGGCCACATCTCGCCCGATCTGACGCCGAAGCAGGTAAGGGATCAGACAGATCGCCAGCCCGGCGATCAGGGGCCAGAGGCGCGCCATGGCGTCGCCCGCCTGCGCTAGGAAGAAGGTCGCCTCCTGCAGGGTGAAGAGCAGGGGGCTGAGGCCCCACAACGTCACCGCATGTCCCTGAGCCGCGTCCCAGGCCGTCAGGGCCTGCCGCACTTCATCCCGCGTCAGGGGGAAGAGCCCTAGCTGGAGCGCGCGCCAGAGGCCGGCGAAGAGCAACAGGCCGCCGTAAGCCGCCCGCTCGACCGTGAGCCACTCAAGGAGCGATATCCGCGCTGCTACCGGCCGCTCAGCCACCGTCATCGGTCCTCCTCCAAGGGCCCCGGCCGTCGATAGATACGCACCGTCTCGTTCTCATACACCTTCCACAGGGTCTGCTCAAACCGGCTGATGGATGCCTGGGTCAGATGATATTTCTCACGCTCTAGAGAACCCACATACAGGTATTCCACGTCCCACGCGCGCATCAGATCGATCAGCTCCTGTCCTCGAGCCGTCCGATAGATGCGCTCGATGGCCTCCGGCCGTCCAGCCGTCAGCTCACCATAGCGATCGCCCCGCCATTGGAGCTCGTGACCATCCCATCCCAACAGCGTCGGTAGCCCCGTCGCCATGGAGATGCGATTGTACGGACTGTACGAGCCGCCAGGAGCCTCCAGGAGCACTGGAGCGCCCTTGATGTTGACCTGTAGCCAATCGATGGCCGCCGCATCATCCGGCTGATAGCGACGCAGATGCACGATACCATCCAGCGTGGCCTCCCCTCGGAAGCCGTTCGCCTTGCTATATGCGCCGGCTATGGTATACACCAGCCCCGCGGCGACCAGCACCACACTCAAAAGGATGAAGACGACCGACGATAGACGATAGACGGAGGGAGACAGCCCTTCTTCGCTCTCGGTCCTTCGTTCTTCGTCTTCCGTCTTCCGTCCTCCGTCCTCCGCCCTCCATATACGCGCGACGGCATAAGCCGATGACAGCGCCATCAACACCCAGGCCTGATAGTAGAATTTGAACACTGTGTTCATGCGCACGCCGAAGGTGTCCTTGAGGTACACCCACTCCACGGCGAACGTCAACAGGAGTGCGGTCCCGACCATGACGAGCACATATCCCGTGATGGGATCGGCGGCGTGCTCTCGCGGGCGGTCCAGGCGTACGCGCAGGAGGCCCAAAACCCACGCCAGCCCCACGGCCAGCAGCAACGTTGTGCCCGGCGTCCGCAACCGCACCATGGCGATGGTCATCAGGAGCTGGCCAGTGCTCAAGTCGCCGATCTGCTCCCGCACCTCCGGCCGGGCGAAGACGCTCTGAAGGAACGAGCGTCCGCCAGGCGTCACCTGCAGCAGCAGAGCGGCCAGCGCGGCAATGGCGATCGGCGTCCCCAGGGTCAGCGGTACCCACTCCAGCGAACGTCGCAGCACCTCCTCCCATCCCAGCCTGGCGGTGAGGGTAAGCAAGAAGCCGAGTAACATGACGAGGAACACGCCGAACATCAGGACGAACTGATGCAGTCGGGTCGGGAAGATCAGGTTGGGCAAGATGCCCCCCGCCTGGGAAGAGAAGCCCAGGTAGAAGGGCAGGTACAACAAGAAGCCTAATACGCCCAGGATGACGCCCACGCGGAGCACATCCCCGATGATGGACGAAAGGCGAAGCGCGAGAGGCGGAACATCCTCGTCCGCCCTCCTCAAACCACTTTCCATCGCCCTACGTAGGCCAAAGGCCATCGCCACCAGGAACAGATAGATGGGGAAATCCCAGGTGTTAAGGAACCCAAGAGCGCCCAGAGCCAGCGCGTAAAGCAGGACGCCCGTCCACGCCATAGGCCAGGCGTCGAACACGAGATTACGCAATACGCAATACGTAATGCGTAATGCGTAATGCGTATTACGTAATACGTAATGCTGTCCGTTGTCCGCTGTCGGCTGTCGGCCATGTAAGGCCAGGTTGAGCCCTAGGCCGATCGCCAATAGGACGAACGGCAACGCCAACACGTGCGGATGCATGTCCCCCAACAGGAAGCTGAAGAAGGGGAACTCATCTATAGGTTGGATGCCGATGCTCCGTCCGAGCAAGTCCCGGTCCTGGATCACCCGGGAGGCCCGCCACCACCACCAGGTGTCCATCGGCAGCCATCGGCTGGTGACGGGCGCCGTGTCCAGGTTCTTCACGTCCAGCCAGTGATAGAACGCCGGGGAGCCGATGCCGCGACTATGCAACACCTCGAAGAGGCCCTCCAGGTTACCCAGGAACGCGACGAACAGAGGGCCCAACAGCGCGGGGAGGAGGCGCCGCTCGACCGCCCCTCGGCCGGCGTTCATCAGGCTGTAAGTCACGCTGAACGCGCCCAACACCGTGAGAGCGAACCAGCTCGCCAGCCCCAGGTTGAAGCCCACAGCGGAGGGCACGCCTGACAGCCGAGTGAGGACGGCCAGCATCACATAACCAAAGTAGTAATAGCTGATGGCATAGCCCGAGAGCCAGGGATCCAGAGGCGGAAATCGATCACTGCGCAGGATACCATTGAGGAAAGCGAACTCCATGGGCTTCTCGGTGCCGGCAATGGCGGGATCGTAAGCCCGAAAGATAGCCCAGGCGATATACGCGACCAGGAATAGCCCCTCGCTGAAGAAGATCAACCGACTGTTCTCCCGCGTCCAGGTGCGAAACGGGCGTCCATCCTGTCCCGACCGTCTCAAAGCCCACAGCGACAGCCCCGCCACGGTCAACAGGCTGGCAAGGATCCCCCCCAAATCATTCCCCAGGAAGCCGAAGCTGGAGCTCACCCAAAGGGTATAACATACCAGCAACAGCCCCAACGCCTTGCTCAGCCCATAGCCGCGATCGGCCAGGTTAGCACACAGCCGCCAGCATAGGGGCCATGCCACCAGCCCGATAATCTCAATGGCGAGGTACCAGCGCAACAAATCGATCATCGTCGTTCTTTACGCCTTTACGTTTTACGCTTTACGTTTTACACAATACGTAATACGCAACACGTAAAACGTAAAGCGTAAGCGCTCCACGCCCTCCGCCTACTCCCGCCACGCCACCTTATACAGCGTGACCCTCGGATTCTGGTACACGACTTCCAATCGCCCATCGGCGGCCATCTGGTCGAACTTAGCCAGGCTCTCAGGGGAAAAGAGCGTGCGTTCCAATTGTCCTATATAAATGTAAGTGATATGCAGCCTGTCGATCAGCTCCTGAGCCCGGGCCGGGTCTGTGGTCTGGAACAGTTCTTTGCCCTCGTTCTCGCGGCGCCCCACCTGATCGCCATAACGCTGCTCGCCCTGATGCTGGCCTAACAGCGTGGGGAACCCCGTCATCGAGGCCACGCGCAGCCCGCCGGCCCGATAATAGTCATACCCCACGTTTTGGCCGTTCACCGGATACCACCCGGCCGGCGCCTCGGCCACCACCGGCGTCCCTCGAATCCGCCCCAACATCCATCGAATGGCCTCGTAATCATAACGCAACTCGATAGGATTGCTGGCGTCCGGCCAGGTGTATACCCCGACCGTCATGTAGGCCATGCCATCCAGCGTGTTACGCGGCGGCCGCTCTCCGGGAAACCGATCGTTCACCCGCGCGGGGGTCCCCAATATCGGGAAGGCCAGACTGGAGGCCAGCAAGACAGCGAACGCCCCGATCCAGAGCCCCCGCCACGGCTGCGACCAGCGCGCCCTGACGCGCGGCCACAGCCGCGCCAGCGCCGCCGCGCCGCCTGTGCCCAGCAGCACCCAGCTCTGGATATAGAACTTAAACAGCGTGTTCATCCGGTAGTAATCGCCGACCGTGTCGCTCCCCGGGGGGCAGCCACACAGGAAGTCTTTGAGGAAGAAGACCTCCACGCCAGCCAGCACCAGCAATCCGGTGAAGATGAGCACGCCCGTGAACAGGTCCTCCGGGGGAATCGTGTCCCGCAGGAGTAACAACGTCGCCGCCAGCAGCGGGAGCCACAGGAAGGCCACCACCCGATACCCCAGGAGCAACGCCAAAATGCCGAGGATGAGGCTCAGCGCCAAAGCCCAGCGCGCCAGCACATATCCCACCGTCGGCGCTCGCACCAGGGCGCGATGCAACTCCATCAGCCGCGCGGGGCGATCCCACCGATCCAGGAGCAGACGCGCCCAACGGACCAATCCCGCGGCGCGGCCATCTGGACCGCTCCAACGGGGCAGTCGCTGTCGCAGCTCGCTGAAGACGAAGGTGATGGCGATGAAGATCAGGAATCCCCATATCAACAGCCACTGCGTAAGCCTGGTCGTCGGATGGCGGACGATCCCCACGCCCCGCGAGCCGACGGCCGCGTAGTGGAGATAGAAGGGCATGTACATCCCCAGGGCCAGGCCGATCAATGCGACGACATAGATGACCAGAGGCAACAGGCGGGTGCGCGCCGACGCGGCCCCATCCGACAGGCGCAGCCCGCGCCATCGCCACTCGCGAAGCAGGAAGGAGAGCACACCGATGCCCAGATACGTGGGCAGATCCCAGGTGTTGATGGCCCCCAGTGCCCCCAGGGTGAGTGGCAACGCCAAGAACCCCAGGACGCCCTCCACCCGGCCCTCGGCCATCCAGGAGCGGCCATAGCTGGCTACCACGTTATAGGCCAACCCCAGGAAGAGGATCGTGAACGGGATGCCGATCATGTGGGGGTGCAGGTCAGCAAACAGGAAGCTCCAGAAGGGGAACTCATTGATGGTGAAGGGGATCACCCGGCTCGGCGCCCAGTAGTCATATCCAGGCAAAGGGGCCCCCTTGAACAACACGGCCCGAAGCCCGACCAGCGCCCGCACCAGCGTCTGCAGCCCCGGGATCCCGCTTTCAAAGTTGCTGCCGCTGATGTTAGCCAGATGGCGCAACACCTGCGCCATACCATCCAGATTACCGATGAGCGCTACCAGCGCGCCGCCAGCCAACCCCCATCCGATGCCTACAGACCAGAACCGCTTCCGTCGGGCACGCCCCTGCGGGATAAGGTTGTATACCAGCTCGAACGCGCCGGAGATGGTCAACGCGAACAATGTGGGCACGGCCAGATTAAACGCCACAGAGGGCGTAATGCCCGTCAATTTAATGAGAAGCGCCACCAAGTACTGGCCGTAATAGTAGTAGTTCATGTACCCGCCAGCGTAATATGGATCATACGGCGGGAAATAGGGGCTGCGCAGGATGGCATTGAGGAAGGCGAACTCCATGAACTTCTCGCCGCCATTCCATGGATGCCACAGGTCCGGATTGAGCAGGCGGATGCCCACGAAGAAGAGGAAGGCCAGGCCGAAGACGAGCTCATGGGCCAGGATGAGCGGCCGATATGCCCTCCAGAAGCTCGCCATCTCAGCTTTATGTCGCCGCCACAGGAACGCGGAGAGCGCGGCCAAAGCCAGCATGGCGAGCGCCAGCGTCGGCAGGGTGTTCCTCATGATCCGCAGGCTGGCCAGGATCCACACCAGCCATCCCACGGCCAGCCAGCCTAGCCCGCGGGCGAAGGCATAGCCGCGATCACGCAGATCGGAGAACACGACGAAAGTTAAGGGCCATGCCAGCGCGCCGATGAGCGCCAGGGCCAGCCACCATACGACCACCGCCAGCACAGGAAAGCGGCTGGCCACGCCGTTCCAGCGGAAGTCATACACTATGGGGAGCTCATCCACCGGCCGATCTAACAGCAGGCTCTTCCGCCGTCCCCCCGCGGCTGCCCGTCGCCGATCCTCCCACGAGCCCGTGTAATATGGGATCGCGCCCTCCCAGGAGCCGCCCAACAGGGCATCCCACTCCTCGTCGGTCAGATCCCGCACCTTGCGAAAGATCATCGTCTTGGGATGGTCGTATAGCGTAAAGCTCTCATCGGCGTCGTCATCAATAAACACGAAGCCATCCAGCCGGGGATACGCGGTGAACTCGGCCGCCTTCTCAAACCCCAGCTTCCCTTCAAACAAGAGCTGATAATAGCGAATCGTCATCGGATATCGCTGCGGCAGCCGGGGAACCGCTCGATAGATGCGATTGGATGCGATGGAGATGAAGTCGGTCTCGCGCAACACCGACTTCATCTGCTCGAACTTCTGCGGTGTGTCCTCCTCAAATGGCCCCCAGGCGATATGCCGGAACCCATGGGCCGCCATGTTCATGCCCGGCTCTGGGAGCTGGAGGGGTAACGGGTCGTCCCAATACTCCCACAGGATCACCGAGCCGTCAGGTGCGTTCTCATAGAACCAGCGCGAGGCCTTGATCCAGGGATGGGTATCGCCGTAGACGCCGTTGACGAAGGCCAGCGCCCAGATGGCCGTGCCGAGCAGGACGAGGGATATGAGGAGAGGGACGGCGTAAGGCGTAATGCGTAAAGCGTAATGGGTAAAGCGTAATGCGTATTGCGTGTTGCGTATTGCGTGGGGCGCAGGCTGTTGACTCGCCCGCTCGCTCGTCTGCTCACTCGCCAACTCGCCCACCCGCAAACTCGCAAACTCGCAAACTCGCTCCCTCGCCGACTCGCCCCATCTCCACCACGCCCATAGCATCGCCGCGCCCATGAGCGTGAACAGGGGTACCACCGGCAACATGTAGCGCATGAACTTGACCATGAAGGCGCCAGTGATCCCGAAATAGGGGACCACCCAGGCGAGGATGACCCATTCCTCAGGTCGGGCCCGGCCGCTCAGCGCGCGGATCAGCGCCCAGGCGAACCCGAGGAAGGCGATCACGCCCAGAGGCCATCCCATGCCCCAGCGGACCATTTGCTCAATATGATAGAGATAAGGGGTCGTGCCGCGGTACTGACGCGTATAGGGGAAGTCCGCTTTGCCCCGCACCATGGCCCCTTGCTCCTCGATCACCGAGATGCGATAGGCCTTCCAATCCAGCAGCGCGAAAGGCGAGGTGATCGCGAAGGCCAGGAAGGCGCAGATGAGGGAGATGAGCCCCAGCCTGACGCCCAGCGAAAGCTTATCCGCCACCTGGGGGCTGCTCGGGCCATATCGGCGCAGGGTACGCCAAGCGGGGATCAGCGCGCCGACCCCCAACACGACCAGTATCGGCATGGCGCTGAACTTGGAGGAGACCGCACATCCGGCGGCGATCCCGGCCAAAACGGCGTCTCTCGTACGCGCTTCCTGGGCCATCCGGACGGCGCCGAAGACGGCGAGCATCACGAAAAACGTGGCCACGGGATCGAACGCGTAGAAGTGCGCCAACTGAATCTGCGTGACCGTGAGGGCGGAGAGGGCCGCAGCCAGCAAGCCGACCCGTCGGCCATATACCCGACGACCGATCAAATACACCAAAAGGACCGTGCCGGTATCGAACAGGGCCGAGAGGTGACGGCCCACCAGGGCGAACCCGTCGTATGTGTTGGCTATACGGAGCCAGTGCACCCACTCATCCGGCGCGCCCAGCTTCTCCGCCACCGGCGCCAGCTGATGCACGGCCCAGGCGACGATGGTCAATAGATAAAGAGGGAGATGACCATACGCGAAATGACGCATGCGGTACTCGCCGGAGGCCTTGCTCTCATTGTAGTTGTATAAGGGGTTCCAGGTGGTGGCATGGGGATCGAAGGCGGTGGTCAGATCATCCGGCCAGCGAATCTCCGTGGCCACGATGCAAATCCAGCGCTCATCGGGATGGGTGTGGTGCCCCTCATCCCAGTTGACATCGTAAAGCCGGAGGAACAGGGCAACGAGAAGAATCCCTGCCAACAACAGGGGCTCACGTCGGCGAAGCGCCTCGGCAAGCCGCCCTCTCACGTGTGCCACTCAGGCCTCCATGAGCTTCCGTGATCAGACCAGAGCGATTATAGCATCCCGCGCGAGGGGTGACAAGTAAAACGGACACCCCTCAAGTGAAAGTCCTCTCCTCAACCCTACTTGTCTGAAACCCAAAAGCACGTTATCTTTCACCCTGATATTGCCTTGCGGAATGCCCATCGCGCTGGGATACACGGTTTGTTATATGGAGGAGATCATGCCTATAGAACGACGCAGTTGTCCCATCAGACGGGTAACCGAAGGCCCTTTCCATCACTTCTTCGGGTACTACGATAAAACGCCGTGGGACGCCACCGGCAGATACATCCTCGCCATGCGCGTGGCGTTCATGCACCGCCCTCCCACTCGCTGGGATATCGCCATCATTGGGATGATCGATCTGGAAGACGGCGGCCGTTGGAGGCCCCTCGCGGAGACGACGGCATGGAACTGGCAGCAGGGCACCCATCTCCAGTGGCTCGGATCAGCCCCCGACAGGCTCATCATCTTCAACACGCGCACCCGGGAGGGATACGGCGCCGTCATCCTCGACGTTCATTCCGGGGAAAGCCGCCTGTTGCCGCGGCCCATCTATGCGGTAGCCCCTAACGGACGAGATGCCGTCACGTTGAATTTCTCACGAGTGCATCGAACCCGGCCGGGATACGGCTACGCTGGCTTCCCCGACCCATGGGAGCACGAGAAGGCGCCGGCTGAAGATGGCATCTATTACCTCAACTTAAACACCGGGGAGTCTCGCCTGATCATCAGCCTGGCTCAGATCGTTGAGATCGAGCACGAGGCATCGATGGACGAGGCCGTGCACTGGTTCAATCACCTGCAATTCAACCCCTTAGGCACTCGGTTCATCTTCCTACACCGCTGGCGGCCGCCGGATCAGCCCCGCTGGTTCACGAGGCTATATACCGCCAATCCGGATGGCACCGAGATCACGTTGCTGGCCCGTGAGCGTCTCGTGTCGCACTTCGACTGGCTGGATGACACGCATATCCTCGCCTGGGCGCGACATCGCGGAGAGGACCATTATCATCTCTACACGGACCGCTCCGGTGAGGTACAGGTGATCGGTGCCCATGTATTGGATCGAGATGGCCACTGCTCTTACAGCCCCGACCGCCGTTGGATCCTGACGGACGCATACCCGACCCCGGAGCGCCGAGAGCGGGTATTGATCCTCTATAACCCGAGGACCAACACCCGCATCGACATCGGTCGGTTTTACTCACCACCCGAGCTCACGGGGGAGATCCGATGTGACTTGCACCCGCGATGGAGCCGGGATGGCAGACAGGTGTGCATCGACTCCACCCACGAGGGCGAACGTCAGATGTACGTGATCGACGTATCCTCCATCGTGGGGGGAGGTTGAGACCTTTAAAGGTGCAACGCACCTCCACCCATCATAAGGCCGCTCTGATGGCAGCTACAGAGCGGGGCGAGGTAACCTCATATGTCCCGACGCAGAGGTGCGTTGCACCTCGCTTAAGTACCGATGAGCAGGGAAAACCTTCCAATCTTACTATGACAGCCGAAATCGGGGTTGCGTGGAACATCTGTCGGATGTATAATGTCAAGTGTAGGATATATTTCTGTCCAAGAAAGAGCATAGTAAAAGGGGGTGGTAAAGTATATCAGCGGTTTTATTTCGAATCTCGCAAGCCGAGTTAGAAATCCGCTCTTACACGTCTGTCCTTAGCACCTTCCCATCAGCCAGGTTAGATCCTAAGTCCTGTACCTCGTCACCGCTTAGAAGGTTGGTTTATTCCCGAACCACCCAATGAACCATCTCGCCCTCGGAAGGTGATCCCCATGGAAAGACGCCCGAACATCCTGTTCCTGATGAGTGACGAGCATCGCGCGGATGTGACCGGTTACGAGGGTAATCCCGTCGTGCGCACACCGGTGCTGGACGAGCTCGCACGGACGGGCGTGGTCTTCCGCAATGCCTATACTCCCTCGCCCATCACTGTGCCGACCATGCAATGTCTGATGGCCGGGCAACTCCCAAAAACCTGCAAGTGTGAGGGGTGGATCGACCTGGCCCCCGGATACATGACCTTCGCCCGCCTCTTCTCGCAATACGCGTACGCCACCGTGGCCTGCGGCCGGCTCATGCACCTGGGGCCCGATCAGATGCAGGGATGGACCCATCGGATCGGGAGCGACGCCCAGATCGCCCCCCAGTACATCGCCGACCGCAAGGAGGAAGAGTTCGCCAGATACCTGCGGCCGTTCTCCGACTATAAGTGGTCGGACGCCAAGGAGATCAAACGGGCCGGCGTCGGCCGGGCTCGCAACGTCGTCACGGACGAGTACACGATCCAGGGGGCCCTCAACTTCATCCAGGACTACTTCCTCGATCCCTATTACGACCGCGAGCAACCGAATCGACCCTTGTTGCTGCGGGTGGGCCTACTCCAGCCGCATTACCCTTACAGCGCGAGCGAGGAGAAGTTCACCTATTACCTGAACCGGGTCGAGCCATTCCTGGAGGAGGAGGTTTTCCCACATCCCTTCCTCAGCCAACGACAGGTACGCCCGGGCGTTGACGCCTCGGAGCGCGAGATCCGCCGCGCCACCGCCGCCTACTACGCCATGGTGGAAACCATCGACGAGCACTTCGGCCGCGTCCTGGAGGCCCTGCAACACGCCGGCCAGAACCTCGACGACTGGATCATCATCTATACCAGCGACCACGGCGAGATGCTGGGCCAGCATGGCATCTGGGAGAAGCAGAAGTTCTTCGAAGCCAGCGTCCGCGTCCCTCTCATCATCCGCTGGCCTAAGCGCTTCCCCGGCGGCCGCGTCGTCTACGAAAACGTCAACCTGTGCGATCTCTTCGCCACCCTCTGCGATCTGGCCGGTCTCCCCATCCCGCCCGGCCTCGATAGCCGCAGCCTGGTACCTCTCCTTGAGGGCGACAATGCCGACTGGGATAACGAGACCGTCTCCCAGTTCGGCACGACCAATGTCATGATCAAATGGGATCACCTGAAGTACCAGTACTACGGCCCGGACATGCCGGAGGTGCTGTTCGATCTGGAGAGGGACCCTGGGGAGACCGCCAACTTCATCGATGATCCTGAGTATGCCGATACGGTCGCTGCCTTTCGTCGGCGGCTGGCGGAGCTCGGCCATGGCCCTGACGCCGATCCGAACTACGCGAACGCCGGATACGGATCCGGCCAGGGAACGAGGAGGCCTCGATGAGCTCAACACGACGGGGAAGCGAGATGACCACGCTTCGCGATGAGCGGACCGGTCGGGTCATCTGGCGATTGACCAACAGCGAGCAAGAGGACAAACACACCTATCGGCCGAGACAGGCCACAGTGAGCTCTATCTCTATCCCCTGAAGGAGTGACCATGGTTAAGGAAGCGTTTGCGTTCACAGATCGGGTCACTGGCCGCCGGGTCC
>DUEN01000060.1 GCA_011176545.1 Caldilineae bacterium
CGCAAAATCCTGGTGTGGGCCTGGGCCATATTTCGAGACCAGACTACCTTTGATCCCTTGCGGGCGGGATGTAGAACTTGAACCTCTTCTCATCTCGCTCCCTTGACAAGCATGAGAGAATCTACAAAACACGCCCTTAAGGAAGCGGGGGTCGTCTATTCCAACTATGAGCGAAAAGTTTAATGGGAGATGGGGTCATCGGCGTGAGCCTGAGGCGCGGGACAGGATCTGCCGCAGCTCCCGCAGCTCGTCTAGCGTCAGATCCCGCCATTGCCCCGGCTCTAGGCCATCGATAGTGAGGGGGCCGATGGCCACGCGCACCAGCCGCAGTGTGGGCAGACCCACCGCGGCCGTCATGTGGCGAACCTGGCGCTTTCGCCCCTCTCGCAGAACGATGCGCAGCCATCGGGTGGGACCATGAGGGGTCACGGGACGCGGGCGCGGTGGTAAGGCAGGGGGCTCTTCCAACAACTCGACCTCCGCCGGCGCGGTGCGACGCCCCTTGATCATCACGCCCCGACGCAGCGCGTCCAGCGCCTCGGGCGTGGGGATGCCCTCGACCTGCACCAGATAGGTCTTGGGGAGCTTATAGCGGGGATGGGTCAGGCGGTGGTTGACCCATCCGTCGTTGGTGAGGAACAGTAACCCCTCACTGTTCATGTCCAGTCGGCCAGCGGCGTACACCTGCTCCGGCACATCGATATATTGGCTCAGTGTGGGGCGTCCCTCGGGGTCGGTGAACGTCGATAGCACGCCGTATGGCTTGTAGAAGAGGAGATAGCGGTGGCATTCCCGCGGCCGTCGGCGGCGAGGCCGGCCGCGTTTCTGAAACGATGGCATGACCTCCCCTCGGCATGAGGCCCCTCGTCTGACGAGGGGCCTCCATACTCTTCTACCATAGCAGATGACCGATCATGTCCAATGACTGATTATCGTCATCAGCAAAGGCCACTAGGGGGTCTCTCGAAACTCGCCTTCGATGACGTCCTCGTCCCCTTCCTCGCCGGGCTCTTGGTCTCCATCGGCCGACGGGGGCGTCTCCGGCGCCTGGTACATGCTCGCCCCGATGCGTTGTAAGGTGTCGAGCAGATCCTGGGTCACGTTGCGGATGGCCTTTATCTCCTCGCCTCCCGAGGCGGAACGCACCGAGGCGATCTTCTCCTCCAGCTCGCTACGCCTGTCGGCGGGCACCTTCTCCCCATGATCGCGCAGGAACTTCTCCGCCTGGTAGATGGCCGCGTCGGCCTGATTGCGGGCCTCCGCCAGCTCCCGGCGACGCTGATCCTCCTCCCGATGCTGTTCCGCCTCACGGATCATGCGCTCCACCTCTTCCTCCGTGAGGCCAGAGGAGGCCGTGATGGTGATCTTCTGCTCGCGGCCGGTGGCCTTGTCCCGGGCGCTGACGTTGAGGATGCCGTTCGCGTCGATGTCGAAGCACACCTCGATCTGGGGCACCCCGCGCGGCGCGGGCGGGATGCCATCCAGGATGAAGTGGCCTAGGATCTTGTTATCGCGAGCCATGGGGCGCTCACCCTGTACGACCACGATCTCCACCTGGGTCTGGCCGTCGGCCGCGGTGGAGAAGATCTGCGTCTTGCGAGTGGGGATCGTCGTGTTGCGCTCGATCATGGGCGTGGCGACGCCCCCCAGGGTCTCGATGGCCAGCGTGAGCGGCGTCACGTCCAGGAGCACGATGTCCTTCACCTCGCCGCCCAGGACGCCGGCCTGGATGGCCGCGCCGATGGCCACCACCTCATCAGGGTTAACGCCCTTATGCGGCTCCTTGCCGAAGAAGCGCCGCACCGCCTCCTGCACGGCGGGCATGCGCGTCATGCCGCCCACCAGGATCACCTCGTCGATGTCCTCGGGGCTCAATTTGGCGTCGGCCAGCGCCTGACGGCATGGCCCTAACGTGCGCTCGATCAAATCGGCCGTGAGCTGCTCCAGCTTGGCCCGGGTCAGCGTCATGGTGAGATGCTTGGGACCGGAGGCGTCGGCAGTGATGAAGGGGAGGTTGATCTCGGTCTCCGATACCGTGGACAGCTCGATCTTGGCTTTCTCGGCGGCCTCCTTCAATCGCTGGAGCGCCATGCGATCTCGGCGCAGGTCGATGCCCTGGTCGCGTTGGAACTCATCGCAGATCCAGTCGATGATGCGCTGATCGAAGTCATCGCCGCCCAGGAACGTATCGCCGTTGGTCGAGAGCACCTCGAACACGCCATCGCCTACCTCTAGGATGGAGATGTCGAACGTGCCCCCGCCCAGGTCATAGACGGCGATGCGTTCGTCCTTCTTCTTATCCAGGCCATAGGCCAGCGCCGACGCGGTGGGCTCGTTGATGATGCGCAGCACCTCCAGCCCGGCGATGCGGCCGGCGTCCTTGGTCGCCTGGCGCTGGGAGTCGTTGAAATAGGCCGGCACCGTGATCACCGCCTGGGTGACCGGCTCGCCCAGATAGGCTTCCGCATCCGCCTTGAGCTTCTGCAGCACCATCGCCGAGATCTCCGGCGGGGCGTACTCCTTGCCCCCCATCACCACCCAGGCGTCCCCATTGGGGCGCTCGATGATCTTGTAGGGCAGCACCTGCCGCGCCTTCTGCACCTCCGGATCATCGTACTTGCGTCCCATCAGCCGCTTGACCGAGAAGATGGTGTTCTCCGGGTTGGTGATGGCCTGGCGCCGCGCGATCTGCCCCACCATGCGCTCCCCGGTCTTTGGGTTGACGGCCACGACGGAGGGGATGAGACGTCCTCCCTCGGAGCTGGGGATGATCACCGGTTGGCCGCCTTCCATCACGGCGACCACCGAGTTCGTCGTCCCTAGATCGATCCCTATGATCTTACCCATATCGCCTCCGGTCTAAATCTCTAATCTCACATCTCCGGTATCTCGTCTACTTCGCCACGCGCACTAAAGCGGGCCGCAACACCTTATCACCCATCCGATACCCTTTGCGCACCTCGGCGATGATATGTCCGCTCTCTACTTCGTCACTCTCCTCGTGACTCACCGCCTCATGTAGGGTGGGATCAAACGGCTGTCCCACCGCCTCGATGGGGGTCACTCCCTCTTGCTCCAGGATGTTCTGCAGCTTCCGATGGATGAGGGCGAACCCCTCGACCCAGGAGCTCTTGGCCACGTCTTCGGGCAGATGCTCAAAGGCCAGATCGAAGTCGTCCAAGACGGGCAGAAGCTTGCTGATCAGGTTCGCGTTGGCCTGCTTAATGAACTCCTCCTGTTCCCGTTCCTGGCGCTTGCGATAGTTGGCGAACTCGGCCGCGGTGCGCCGCCACTGGTCGAGGTAGTCCTCCGCCTGAGCCTGGACCTCGGCCAGCTTGGCTTCCAGCTCGGCGACGCGCTCCTCAGCCGACTTCTCCTCATCCGGGGGGGCCTCCTCGGCCTTTTCGCTCTCCGCAGCAGCTTGCTCAGGAGGGCCCTCACCCTGCGTGAGGGCGGCCTCTACCTCCTCGGTGATCGGAGCCGCTTCCTCCGTGATCGTCCTCGGGTCATGACGCTCCTTGTCGCTCATAGTCTCACGTATGCCTCCAGATATAAGATTGGGGTAATTCCTAATTCTAACCGCAAAGAGCGCAAAGGACGCAAAGGTCGTTTAAGAAAGATTACTCCTATCGCCTCAGCATCCGTACCACTCACGTACCAGATCGCTCATCAGTGTGGACACGTAGCGAACTGCTGAGATGGCCCGCGCGTAGGGCATGCGGATGGGACCCACCACACCCAACACCCCGGTAGCCGCGTTCTCCAACCCGTAGCGTGCCAGCACGAGGCTAACGTCTTTCAGCGCCTCCCAGCGGCCCTCGCCGCCGATGATGACCTGGACGGTGTTGACCCCCCGCAGATGGGCCAGGATGGACTCTAACAGCGGGCGCTCCTCCAGGATCTGGACGATCCGTCGTGCCGACTCTTGCTCGGCGAACTCGGGTTCTTCTAAGATATGGAGCAGCCCCTCCCTGTAGATGTAGTCGCTGACCCGGCCGTCCACTCGTCGCATGATATCCCGCGCCAACATGATCAGCTGGCGGCTCAGCTCAGTCGCCAGGGGCATGCGGTCCAGGAGCTCCTCGCTGGTCGCGCCGTGTAAACGCTCGTTTAACTCGTTGGCGATGCGATTGAGCCGTTCCTGCGAGATCGGCCCATCCAGCCGCAGCATCCGCTGCTTGACCAACCCTCCCGCGAGCACCAGGATCAACAGGACGACGGTGTCGTGCAGGGAGATGAGCTCTAGATGCTCGAAGCGGCTCTTAGGGGCCTTGGGGAGGGTCGCCAGGGCGGCGCCACGGGCCGTTCGCGCCAGCACAGCGGCGGCCAATCGCACCCATTGATCCAGTTCCTGTCGCACCTGGTGGAACTGATGCTGGATCATCAGCTGCTCTTCCGGCGGCAGCTCCACCTCGCCCAACAGGTGCTCGACGAAGTATCGATATCCCTCTTCCGTCGGCACCCGACCGGCGGAGGTATGGGGATGGGTGAGATACCCCATCTCCTCCAGGGCCGCCAGCTCGTTACGGATGGTCGCCGGGCTGTACTTCAGGCCGTAACGCTCCACCAGGGCCTTCGAACCGACAGGCTGAGCGGTCTCGATATAGGCGCGTACGGTCAGCCCTAAAATCGCCTTCCGTCTTGGTGTCAATTCCGCCATACGCACCTGCCTCCATAACCCTCTCGGCCATGCTCAGCCCGGGTCGCTTTTAGCACTCTCATGGCAAGAGTGCTAAAAGCGGGCGTCATCATACCACGAAGCGATCCGTCTGTCAAAGTGAAAGTAGCCGAAGGCGTCACCCTCGGCTACTCATGGCGGAGGAGTGGGCCTGGAAGGAGTTTACTTCGCCTCGTATCGGGTCGATTCGACGAGCTGAGCCAGGCCGTAGATGCCATCCCCGAAGTTCATCAGGCGCCCTTCGACGCTGTCATCCACGTGCGCGGCGACGATCTCGCCCACGAAGACGGTGTGGTCGCCCGTTTCCACCTGCTGTACGAGACGGCATTCCAGGTTAAATACGGCGCCCTCAATGAGCGGCACCGGGGTCGCCGTGCCGGGCCGGGTCTTTAATCCCGACGCGGGCATCTTATCGCCGTCGTAACCGGAGTGATTGCCCGTGTACCACACGGCCTCGCCCATATCCGGCCCGGGCGCCGCGATGACGAAGGCCCGGCTGTCCAGGATGGCCTTATGGGTGAACCGCTTCGGGCTGACGGACACGGCATACAGCGGCGGCTTCGCGGAGCAGACCATGGACCATCCCGCCGGCATGACGTTGACCTGGCCGTTCGCGGCGCAGGATACCACCAACACGATCCATTCAGGGTACTTGCGCGATAAAGCCTCCTGCGGCGTGACCTGACGCATGGATGACCTCCTGGGATCAATAGGCGTTGCGATCTCGGAAGATCAGGAAGAGCGTGCGAATGAGGATCTTGATATCCAGCGAGAGAGACCAGTTCTCAATATACCACAGATCATACTTGGTGCGCTCGGCGATGGAGGTGTCCCCGCGCAGCCCGTTGATCTGCGCCCAGCCGGTGATGCCCGCCTTCTCCCGATGGCGATCCATGTAGCGGGGGATGCTCTGGCGGAACTGTTCCACGTAGACAGGGCGCTCCGGCCGCGGGCCGACCAGGCTCATATCGCCGACCAGCACGTTGATGAGCTGGGGCAACTCATCGAGGGAGAACCGTCGGATGATCGCGCCGAATCGAGTGCGGCGCGGGTCGTCCCGGGTCGTCCAGCCCGGTCCATCGGCCTCCGCGTCCGCCCGCATGGAGCGGAATTTGATCATCGGGAAGGGGCGGGCGTCTAATCCCATCCGCTCCTGGATGTAGAACACAGGCCCGGGCGATTCCAGCTTGATGATGAGGGCCGTCAACATCATCAGCGGCGAGAGAAGCACCAGCGCGACGGCGCTGACCACGACGTCCATCGCCCGCTTGAGGGTGAGCCTCCAGCCACGCAGGGCGATATCGCGCACCGTGAGCAGGGGCAGCCCGCCCAGATCGCCGATGCTCACCTCGGAGGCCATGATCTGGAACACGTCGGGGAAGACGCGGATGCCCACCTTCTCCCGCTCGCATAGCGAGATGATGCCCACGATCTCCTGATGGCTGGCCTCGGGCAGGGCGATGATGACCTCGTCCACCTTGTGGGCCTCAATCACCGATGGGATATCCTCAATCTTGCCCAGCACGGGGAAGCCCAACACCGACTTGGGGCCAGAGTTGGCGTCGATCAGGCCGACCACTCGATAGCCGAGGCCGGGAGATTGCACGATCTTCTGCAGGATCATGCGGCCCACCTCGCCCGTGCCCACGATCAGGACCCGATCCTCCCCCACCCCACGGGCCTGTAACGCCCACTGCACGCGGGCGTGGATCACGCGGCCCAGGGTGACCAGGATCAGCGTCAGGCCCCACGTGTAGATGACCATCCAGCGATGGTAATCCAGCTGCCCCTTCAAGAAGAATGAGGTGAAAGCGATGGTCAGCAGGATGCTGATGGACACGGCGCCGAAGAGCTGGTAGAACTCATCCAGATGCGAGGTGGCCCGCTTGCGATGGTAAAGCTTGTAGAAGAAGAAGACGGTCGCCAGGGTGACGAGGTGGATGGCCAGCATGCCCAGATAATTGCGGAAGGGGCCGATCCCCTCGCCCACCCCCATGCGGCGCAGCAGGTATCCCAAGTAGAACGCCACCGCGGCGGCAGTGAGATCGCTTATCAACAGAGTGACGGCGAACGCGATCTGTGCGCGCTTCACGTCGTCCCCTCCGTCCCCGATGCGGCGATCCTACGCCATTGGCCACGTAAGGTACGATGCCCGATGTCCAGAGCCCCCTTGAGAGCGATGCCGCCCAGGATCAGCCAGTGAAGCCAGAAGGGCGTGGTCGCCGCGTAGTGCTTGCGATAGAAGATGACCATCGCACGGTAGAATTCCTTGCGAGCGCGCGAGCTATGTCGGCTAGCCGCCTCCTTGACGTGGAGCACCGTCACGGTCGGATTGTACCACACCCGCCAGCCCGCATCTTTGATCCGCTTCGCCCAATCGAGGTCTTCGCCGTACATCCAGAATGCCTCGTCCAGCAGCCCGACCTGGAGAATCGCCTCGCGGCGCACCCACATGAACGCGCCTACGACGGAATCGACCTCGGTCAGCTCATCGGGATCCAGGTAGGTCATGTTATACCGTCCGAAGCGGCGGCTGCGTGGGAATAGCTTGTTCAGCCCCAGCATGCGCCACAGGGAAACTTCAGGCGTGGGGAACGAGCGACGACACGCCAGGTCTAATGAACCATCCGGGCGCACCAGTTTCGGGCCGACCACGCCGGCGTCCGGCCGGGCGTCCATGAAGGCCATCATCTCCACCAGGGCATCCGGCGGCAGCACCGTATCGGGATTCAGCAGGAGCACGTAGCGCGGTAAGAAATGGAGATTGGGGAATTGGAGATTAGCTATAGAATCGGTGAAGCCGAAGGAGCGCAACCCCAGGTTATTGGCATAGGCGTAGCCGCCGTTATGGTCGCTCTCGATCAGTCGAACCTGGGGGAACTCGGTGCGCACCATTTCGGCGCTGCCGTCGGTGGAGGCGTTATCCACGACGCATACTTCGAACGCGATGTCGCCTTGACTGGCATAGATGGAACGCAAGCAGTCCCGCAGCAGACTACGCGTATTATAATTGACGATGATAATCGCCAGGTCGAGCATGAGTATCCCTCACCGGCAGCGGCATTTTAGCACAGGCCCCAGGGCGGGTCAAAGAGATCATCGCCGACGCCAGTGGAGCTCCGGGCGGTGTCGATGTCGGAACCGCCAGGCCAGCCCCACCGGGTAGCCGATCATCTTGGCAACGTCGCCCACCAGGCGGATGATCGGCACCAGAGCGATGGCCTGAAGCCGCTGCCACGGTGTCAGGTCCCTCCAATAGTGCGTCAGTCGCTGCCACGGCCGGCGGCAATAGATCAGCCCGCCGAGCAGGAGCAATCCCCACCACCAGGGCGTATGGACGAGACCCAGGATGGTCAAGGCGGGCGTCGCCACCAGATACGTCGTGTATCGCACCAGATGTCGTTTGCGCCACAGGTCGGCCTTGCCGTCGCCGCGGGCGTATCGGTAATACTGGATGAAGAAGGCCCGCAGTGAGGATCGGGGGCGGAAGTAGGCGATGGCATTGGGCGCCCAGGCGAAGGGGCCAAACTGATCCCGCAGCCGAAAGTCGAAGATCAAGTCCTCGCAGTAGTCCAGCCATTCCGGGTAGCCGCCCACCGCCTCCCACGCTCGCCGGGTGAAGGCCACAGAGCGGCTGGAGGGGAGGAAGCGGTCGGCCCGGATATCTTCCAGCGCGGGGAGTACCGTAGCCCCCATCGCGATCTCGAAGGTGGACTGCGGATCGGGGAGGAAGAAGCCGGAGACCACCTGCACGCTCGGGTGTTGGACGAAAGGAGCGACGAGGAACTCGAGCCAACGGGGATGGAGCCGCACGCCGGCATCAGTGGAGGCGATGATGTCCCCCGACGCCGCGGCGATAGCGCGGTTTCGTCCCTGCGAGATGTTGGCGCCCGGCGCTACGAGCACCCGTAGAGGGAGACGATCGGCGTACTCCTGGATAATGGGAACCGTGTCGTCTTGCGAGCCCCCGTCCACGATGACGACCTCATCCGGCGGCCGCGTTTGAGCGACGAGGGAGTCCATCAAGCGACGGATGGAGTCCCCCTCGTTGAGAACGGTGGCGATGACGGAGACGCGCCGTGTGGATAGCTCCGACATGTCTCGCATTATAACTTGTTTACAGGCCGTGGCAAACGGAGGCCAGTTCTCCCTTCATATACTAAGAGGTAGGGGCGGCCGATCGGTCGCCTCTTTCAAGGCATCCCCGCAGCCATTTCCACCAAAGGCGATACACTACCTGCTGGTCTTCAACATACGCCTGTCGCTACCGATATGGTAAAATACGTTCGTTCGTATTGGCATAGACGAGAACCTGTGGCAATGCCGTGCCTGATTCGGGATTCAGTCTTATAGGGGCATGGCGCCGCCGTGCCCCTACAAAACCGCCATTTCGCTGCGTCGTGAGGGTAAGGCGCGCTTCTACTGCATGTCGTGTATTCCAATATGAGCGGACACGTTATCATTCGGTATGGATATTGCGTGGCGTATGGACGTCTTAAAGCTTAAACGGATGGCCGCGGAGCGAGCGGTCGATTTCGTGGAATCGGGGATGGTCGTTGGCCTGGGGCATGGCACCACGGCCATCTTCGCCATCCGACGCATCGCCCGGCTGCTACGCGAGGGCCGGCTACACGACATCCTGGGGGTTCCTTGTTCCTGTCAGGTTGAGGATGATGCCAGGGCGTTAGGGATCCCGCTCACCACCCTGGATGAGCATCCCATCATCGATTTGACCATCGATGGCGCGGATGAGGTAGACCCTAATCTAAATGTGATCAAAGGAGGCGGCGGCGCCCTCCTTCGGGAGAAGATCGTCGCTCAGGCCAGCCGCAGGGAGATCATCGTAGTCGATGAGAGCAAGCTTTCCCCCGCTCTGGGCACGCGCCATCCGGTGCCCGTGGAGGTCGTCCCCTTCGGCTGGCGCTCGCAGCTCGCTTACCTGGAGTCCCTGGGCGCGCGGGTGGCCTTGCGACAGACGCCAGGTGGGGATCCCTTTAGGACGGATCAGGGGAATCTGATCCTGGACTGCGATTTCGGCCCTATCACTCATCCCGCGCGCCTGGCAGCCCAACTGGACGCGCGCGCGGGCATCGTCGGGCACGGTCTCTTCCTGAACCTAGTCACAGACGTCATCGTCGCAGGACGCGACGGCGTACGGCACCTGCGCCGCTGAGCGAGGTCATGTATCGTATACACATGACATAATATGTGGTTTGACAACGCATGCCCACCTTTGTATAATGATGCACACTCAGCGCCGAGGCCCCTTCCTTGGCGCCTTTTTGTTAACCGGTCGGAGGGACGCACCCTTCACATGTTCTCCCCCAATGGCGGTCTTGAGAGCCTCATCCGGACACGCCATGTATCGTGTGGGTTGACGTTCCCGGGACCGCGCTTTACGGATTGTACGCTCTTGTGAGCCCTCTCTCGTCGCCAGCGGAAGTGAGGCGGCGGAGTTGGGGGTTACATTGAGAGCTGCTTTGCATGGCCCCCGAGGTGTTCGACCAGTGTGGCGAGCGGGTTGGCCAGTCCCTGTATGATGGTGGCAGTGCGCATCCCGGCCCGGGATGTTGAGCGGGGCGGGATGAGGATACATCGTGAGATCCAAGATACTCGAGTAGAGGAAAGGAGGAAATCCCCATGAGCCGACGGAACACCTACCTGATGTCCTCCCGATGGGGTTGGGCGATCACCGTGGTGATCGTGATGGCCCTCCTCGCTGCATGCGCGCCAGCCCCCACGGCTGCACCGGCAGAGGCGCCGAGCGCAGAGGAGGCGGCTCCGACGCCAGCTCCGGCTGAACCTAAGACGTTCCGCATCGCCGTAGGCATCGACCCCGACACCCTGGACCCAGCCTTGTCCACGACGACCACCGTGGTGAACATCGTCGAGTACATGGTCGAGACGCTGGTCGTCACCGATAAGGATGGGAACCCTCAGCCGAAGCTGGCCACCGGCTGGGAGGTCTCGGAGGACGGCCTCGAGTACACCTTCCACCTACGCCAGGGCGTGACCTTCCATGATGGGACGCCCATGGACGCCAAGGCGGTCAAGTGGAATCTGGACCGCCTGCTCGATCCGAACGTGAAGGTGCCGATCCGCAGCCCCTTCACGGCGATCGAGGAGGTGGAGATCGTCGATGATTATACGATCAAGCTGCACCTCAGCCGGCCCTATGCTCCGCTGATCAGCGCCTTCTCCCTGATGAACGCCGGGATCATCTCCCCTGAGTCCGTCAACGCGGAAGGCAACTCGTATGAGAACGTCACGCGTCCCGTAGGCACCGGCCCCTACATCTTCAAGGAGCGGGCGAAGGGCGAGCGCATCGTGGTCACCCGCAATGAGGATTACTGGGGCGAAAAACCATACTATGATGAGGTCGTCTTCCGCGTGGTGCCGGAGGCGGCCACGCGCGAGAGTCTGTTGTTGGCCGGGCAGGTGGACCTGATCATCCTGCCGCCGATCAGCGATCTGCCGGCGCTCCAGCAGAACTCGGACGTGAAGGTGCTCCTGGCGCCCAGTGACCGTACGATCTTCATCTCCATCAATAACACTCATGAGCCCTTGAATGACGTGCGCGTCCGTCAGGCGCTGAACTACGCGGTGAACAAGGAGGAGATCATCGAGAGCGTCCTGTTCGGCGCGGCGGAGCTCATGGACGCGCCCATGGCATCCAACCTGTTCGGCTATTGTCCGCAGAAGCCTTACGAATACGATCCGGAGAAGGCGAAGGCTCTGCTGGCCGAGGCAGGCGTGGAAAGCCTGGAGCTTAAGTTCATCGCTCCGACGGGGCGCTATGTCCAGGACTTCCAGGCCGCGCAGGCCATCGCCAGCTTCCTCAGCGAGATCGGGATCAAGGCGCCAGTTTCCACGATGGACTGGCCATCCTACGTGGCTGAGATCCTAAAGCCGCCCGCCGAGAACCAGATCGATCTCCACTTCCTGGGGTGGGCTCCCAGCTATCTGGACGCGGCCCAGCAGATGGTGCAGTTCTACTCTCCGGAGCATCCGCCCAACGGTCTGGCGACATCCTTCTACAGCAATCCCGAAGTGGATAAGCTGATCGAGGCCGCCGGGCAGGAGTCGGATCCGGAGAAGCGGAAGGAGCTCTACTGCCAGGCCTCGGAGATCATCTGGAACGAGGCACCCTGGATCTTCCTGTGGGTGCAGCGCTTCCCCATCGTCTATCGGGCGGACATCACCGGCGTGGACTATCATCCGACGGAGAAGTTCTACGCCGTCTACGCCCGTCCAGCCGAGTAACGGCGACAGTGATAGGGGGCGACTCGCAGAGTCGCCCCCTACCTAACATCATGCATCCTCATCAAGAGTGGATCAAGCGCGATGACGTCCTTCACGCAATATATCGTGCAGCGCCTCATCGCGGCGCTGGTCACGTTGATCGGCATCTCCCTGATCGTCTTCCTGCTGATTCGGATGCTGCCCGGCGATCCAGCCCGGATCATCGCTGGCTTGCTGGCCTCGGAGGAGGACGTGCAGGAGATCCGGATCTGGATGGGGCTGGACCGCCCATTGCCCGTGCAATATGCGATGTTCTTCAGCCGGCTGGTGCGCGGCGACCTGGGGGTCTCAGCTCGCACGAAGGAGCCGGTCATGCGGGAGATCATGGCCCGCCTGCCGGCGACGATGAAGCTGGCCGTCATCAGCATGACCATCGCCGCCTCATTAGGCGTCCTAAGCGGCATCCTGGCGGCCTATCACCGTAATTCGATCCTCGATTTCTTTATCTCCGTGAGCACGCTCTTCGGCATCTCGATGCCGGTCTACTGGCTGGGGCTGATGCTCATCGTCCTGTTCGCCGTGCGGCTCCATTGGCTCCCGGCGGCGGGCTCCGAGAGCCCGAAGAGTTACATCCTCCCTTCCTTCACCCTCGCCGCGTTCTCCATCGCCCTGGTGGCCCGTATGACTCGCTCCAGCATGTTGGAGGTGCTGGGCGAGGATTACGTTCGCACGGCGCGGGCCAAGGGGCTCAGGGAGTCCGTCGTGCTCTTCCGGCACGCGCTGCGCAACGCGCTGATCCCGGTGGTGACCGTCATCGGTCTGCAGTTCGGCGCCTTGTTAGGGGGCGCGGTGCTGACCGAGACGGTCTTCGGCTGGCCAGGGATGGGGCAGTTGTTGGTGGACTCCATCTTCGCCCGGGACTACCCTATGGTCCAGGGCATCGTCCTGGTGTTCTCATTCATGCTCATCCTGGTTAACCTGTTGGTTGACATCCTGTACGCATATATCGATCCACGGATCCACTATGGCTGAAGCGGCGGTAGCATCTCTCCCAGGTTTGCGAGCGGAAAGGCGTAGCCTGTATCAGGAGACATGGCGACAGTTCCGGAGGCAACGGCCGGCGATGTTGGGCCTGGCCATCCTCTCGCTGCTGGTGCTGGCGTGTCTGGCCGCGCCCCTGTTGACCTCGTATGATCCGGAGCATATGCAGTTATCCGACGCGCTTATCCCCCCGGGAGGAGAGCATCCCTTGGGTACGGATCATCTGGGGCGTGACATGCTGGCGCGCCTGCTCTACGGCGGCCGTCTCTCCCTGATGATTGGCTTCATGGCGGTGGCCATCGGCCTGTTGGTAGGGATCCCCCTCGGCGCCGTGTCGGGGTACTACGGCGGCTGGGTGGACATGATCATCCAGCGGGTCGCCGACATCCTGCTCTCATTTCCCAGCATCCTGCTGGCCCTCTCGTTGGTCGCGGTCCTGGGTGTGGGCCTGCGGAACGTCATCATCTCGGTGGGGATCAGCACGATCCCGTCGTTTATCCGGCTGGTGCGTGGGTCCGTGCTCAGCATCCGGGAGGAGACCTACGTAGAGGCGGCTCGCGCCGTTGGCGTGCGTGATTGGAACATCATATGGCGCCACATCCTGGTCAACGCGATGGCGCCGGTCATCGTGCAAGCGACGTTGAGCCTGGGCTCGACCATTCTGGTGGCCGCCGGTCTGGGCTTCCTGGGCCTCGGCGTCCAGCCTCCCACCCCGGAGTGGGGAGCCATGTTAGGCGAGGGCCGACAATACATCTTCAGCGCCTCGTACATGGCGACCTTCCCCGGCTTAGCCATCTTCCTGGCCGTGTTGGGGTTCAACCTGTTGGGTGATGGGCTGAGGGACGCGCTGGACCCGCGGTTGCGGCAATAGACTGGAGATTAGCGATTAGGAGGAGATATGTCAGACATCAACGCAGCCCTCAACTACGCCCGGGAACACCGGGAAGCCTCCCTGGAGGATTTGAAGGCGTTATTGCGTATCCCCTCGATCTCGACGCTCTCCGAGCACCGGTCTGACGTGCAGCGGGCGGCTGAGTGGATCGCCGAGCGATTAAAGGCGTTGGGCTTTGAGGCGGTTGATGTGATGCCCACGAAGGGGCACCCTGTGGTGTATGGCGAGTGGATGAACGCGGGAGCGGACGCGCCCACGATCCTCTTCTACGGGCATTACGATGTGCAGCCGGCCGATCCGCTGGACCTGTGGGAGAGCGATCCCTTTGATCCGCAGGTGCGAGGCGACGATATCTTCGCCCGTGGCGCCTCCGACATGAAGGGACAGATCGTCGCCCATCTCAGGGCTGTAGAGGCGCTGATCCGCACATCCGGGCTGCCGATCAACCTCAAGTACATGATCGAGGGCGAGGAGGAGATCGGGTCGCCTAACCTGGGCGATTTCATCGCGGAGCACAAGGATCTGCTCGCCTGTGACCTATGCCTCAACGGCGATTCGGGCATTCTGGCCCCTGACATGCCCTCTATCGTCTATGCGTTACGCGGTCTGGCCTACTTCGAGATCCACGTCCAAGGTCCGGCCAGCGATCTGCACTCGGGCGTGTTCGGGGGCGCGGTCGATAACCCGGCCCAGGTGCTGTGTGAGCTCATCGCCGGGATGCGGGATGAGAACGGCCGGATCACACTACCCGGGTTCTACGACGATGTACGTCCGCTGAGCGAGGAGGAACGCGCCGAGTTGGCGAGGCTGCCGCAGTCCGATGAGTGGTGGCTGAAGCAGACGGGCGCGCCAGCGCTGTTCGGTGAAGAGGGATACACGGCCCTGGAGCGGGCCACGGCGCGGCCGACGCTGGATGTGAACGGGATACTCAGCGGGTTCACTGGCGAGGGCGCCAAGACGGTGTTGCCAGCCAAGGCGATGGCCAAGATATCGATGCGGCTGGTGCCCGATCAGAGGCCCGAGCGGGTACACGAGGCACTTCGAGCGTACCTGGAGACCCACGCGCCCCCGACGGTGACCTGGGAATTGAAATATATCACAGGTTGTCTTCCAGCGATCGTTGAGCGAGATTCAGAGGCTGTTCAGGCTGCCAGCCGAGCGCTGGCGGCGGTATGGGGTAAACCACCGCTCTTCACCCGGCAGGGAGGGAGCGTGCCGGTTGTGGGCATAATCAAGGAGCTACTGGACGTGGACAGCCTGATGCTGGGCTTCGGCCTGCCCGATGATAACCTCCATGCCCCTAATGAGAAGTTCCATCTTCCCAACTTCTTCCGGGGGATCGAGACCTACATACGCTTCATGTGTGAGCTCGCAAGCTGAGATCGGGGGCTCCCGCTGATCTTGACTTAATGGCTTCGCTCATATTGGCATACGCGACACCAAAGTGGGAGTGGCGTATGCGTCGCTCTTACGGAATGCAAGTAAATCGTAGGGGCGCACGGCCGTGCGCCCCTACATTGCTTAGAGCGTGTTGGAAAACGCACCACGGGACCTTAGTGCCTTGGTGGTTCATTAACCGAGATTACATCACAGAGAAGCAGAAGGATAAGGACGAAAATGACGCAACTTCGCATCGGTATCATCGGCGTGGGCGGACGAGGTGGCCTGTGGCGCTACTGGCACAACCCCAGCAGTCGTTCGGCCGTCGTGGCCGGCGCCGATATCAACCCAGACCACCTGGAGGCTTTTCGGATCGAACATGGCGATCGCCCGTTCATTACGACGGACTATCGCGAGCTCCTGGCGCGGCCGGATGTAGACGCGGTCGCGGTCACGTCGCCTGATTACTGTCATGAGGAGCACGCCGTGGCCGCGCTGGAAGCCGGTAAACACGTCTTCTGCGAGAAACCGCTGGCCATCACCGTCGAGGGATGTGACCGCATCCTGGAAGCATGGCGTCGCTCAGGCAAGCGGCTCATGGTCGGCTTCAACATGCGCTACATGAACATGTTCCGCACCATGAAGGAGATCGTGGATTCGGGCGTCATCGGCGAGATCAAGGCGGTGTGGGTGCGCCATTTCGTGGGCCTCGGCAGCGATTTCTACTTCCACGATTGGCACGCGCTGCGACGCAACACCACCTCGCTGCTGCTCCAGAAAGGATCCCACGATATCGACATCATCCACTGGATCACCGGGCGGTACACGGTGCGCACGGTCGCGTTCGGCGGCCTCGACTTCTTCGGCGGTGATAAGCCCAACGATCTGACCTGTCCCACCTGTCCGGAGCGGGAGACGTGCACGGAGGCCATGTCCGGCCCGCGGATCCAGTGTGCCTTCCGCCAGGAGGTAGACGTAGAGGACAACCAGGTGGTGATCATGGAGTTGGAGGGTGGGATCAAGGCGGCGTATCTGCAATGCCACTTCACACCGGATTACCACCGGAACTACACGTTCATCGGCACGGAGGGCAGGCTGGAGAACTCGGAGCCGGATATGAAGGTGTGGGTGAAGACGCGGCGCTCCAACACGTGGCGGGAGCTGTCCGATCGCACATATGAGGTGAAGCCCGCGGCCGGAGGACATGGCGGCGCCGACCCGGTGATCTGCAAGGACTTCGTGGATATGGTGCTGGATGGAAAGGAGCCGCTGGCTCCTCCACTGGCTGGCCGTATGAGCGTGGCCGTGGGCGTCTCGGCCGCCTACTCCCTCCGCCACGGCGGCATCCCCGTGAATGTCCCTCCCCCGCCGGAAGGGTTCCGCTAAAGGCGTGTCTAAGAAAAGCCGTCCGAGTCATTACTAACAGGGGCGAGTATCCTGCTTAACACGCCGCCTGGGTGAAGTTAGAACCCGGCTATCATCTTTTTCGCCACATCGCACGAGGGGGAGCATCGATGGGAGGAGAAAGTACGAAGGGGGGATCCGGGCGCCTTTGGTCCCTGACCTACAGCCGACGCGAGGTGCTGCGTGCGGCGTTGGGGGCCATGATCGCACCCGTTGTGAGGCCGCGAGGGCTGGAAATACGTTGGCAGATGGCAGGTGTGCCCGCCGGACGACCCAACAGGGTATTCCTTCCCATCATGGATCACTGCACCTCGGGGGTCTCTTCACGCTGGGTGCCTATTCCCGACGTGAACCTAACAGAGATCCCGATAGGCAATGCCAGCTTCGGCATCGCTCGCATCGAGCCGGATGGGCCAGTCGTGGCCTCCGATTGGAAGACTTTCACCCTCACATACCAGGTCGGCGAGCGGGGGTTCCCCGTGGGTGCCCGGCTGGAGGTGCGCTTCCCCGTCATGTCAACCGGGGCCGTGTTCTGGTCCGACGTCCAGGTGGACGATCCCCTGGGCGCTGGCTACCTGGTGATCTCCAGCTCCAATCCTGAGGCTAGGTTCACAGTATTGCTCGCGGAGCGTCAACGTGAGTTACATCGGCTCGTCTTCGAGCTGAGCTCTGGGGAGCTCCGCCCCGGCGACGTGATCTATCTGACATATGGAGACACCGCATGCGGCGGAAAGGGCGTCCACGTGCCTGAATGGGGCGCGCCGCATTCGCAACGCTTCTTCTTCCTGGTCGATCTGAAGGGCAGCGGGGAACCCGTGCGGCTATCCTCCTCGCCAGCGCTGTCGCTCATCGGCGGCGAGCCGGAGCGTCTAGAGGTATGCGCCTCGGCGACGGCGCGCTCAGGGGAGCCCTTTCGCATCACCGTGCGGGCCGTGGATCAATGCGGCAATCTGGTCACTAGTTACCGTGGGCTCATCCGCTTCGCCGCGAGCCACCCCGGCGTGAGCCTGCCATCTGCCTATCGGTTCACAGAGGAAGATCAGGGGGCTCACACCTTTACCGCGGTGGCGAAGGAGCCGGGCGTGATCACGATCACTGTGACGGATCAGGAGCGCTCCTTGCAGGTGGAGAGCAACCCTATCGGCGTTGACTGGCTTCCGGGGATGTACATCTACTTTGGGGACCTGCATGTGCACACCCAACTGCATCGACACGACGACGTCTCGGATGGGACCGATCTGGATTATCTCTACTGGTACGCGCGCGATATCGTCGGGCTGGATTTCGTCGCTCCCACCAATCACGACAAGTTCCTGACCGATCAGGAGTGGCGTCTTACCCAGCGAAAGGCGGCGAAGCACAACCGGCCAGGGCGCTTCGTCAGCTTCCTGGCCTATGAGTGGACCTCTTCCAACGCCTCCACCTGGGGGCGCTCCAACTGGGGGCATCGAAACGTGATCTACCTCCAAGACGATGCGCCTCTATTCCGATGTGTGGATCCGGGCACCGACACGCTCGACGGGCTCTTCGCTGCACTGTCCGATTACGACGCGATCGTGATCCCGCATCATCCCACCGATCAGATCCATCCCATGAATTGGGAGCATCATAACCCGGACTTCGAGCGACTGGTGGAGATCTATCAGGTGCGAGGGCCTCAGGAGAAAGCACCACCCGGCCAGGCGGGCTCATATGCCTCCCATCCCCATCCGCTCTCCGTGCAGGCCGCGCTCGCCCGGGGCTACCGGATGGGGTTCACGGCCTCAACGGATAACCACTGGGGGCAGCCAAGCACTTCCTTCCGCAATGGGGGTAAGCGAGACCAACGCTACGACCGGCCCGGGATCGTCGCCGTGATAGCCCCAGAGCTCACTCGGGAGGCGCTGTTCAGAGCGCTCCAGGCGCGTCGGACGTACGGAACGACGCTGGCCCGTCTGTTGGTAGACTTCCGTATGGATGGGCACTTTATGGGTGAGGAATATGAGACGACCTCGCCTCCCACGGCGGTGATTCGCGTGGCGGGCACCGCGCCCATCGCTCGTATCATCCTCGTACGTGATAACGAGGAGATCGAGATCTTCGCTCGCGGTAAGTCCCAGAGGATCCGCTCAAGAGGAGAATATCCCCAGGTCTATCTGCCTTTGGTCGAACGGGTGAGAGGCGATCACACGGTCGAGGTGAGGTGGGTCGATCCGGACTACCGGGGCGAGCACTTCTACTACGTGCGCGTCGAGCAGGAGGACGGCGAGATGGCGTGGACCAGCCCGATCTGGGTGAAGGGATACTGAGCCCGTTCGTGGGAGAAGCGCGCTAGTCCAGCCGGCGCTGCACGGTGAGGATAGAGATCGTGCTGACGGCCAGGGCCAGCCCGAGCAAGGCCGCGATCTCACGCCAGATGATCACCAGGTCAGCGCCCTTGAGCATGATGGCTCGCAGCGCCGTGAGATAGTGACGGATGGCCGAGATCATGGAGATAGTTTGTAGGAAGCCCGGCATGTTCTTCACTGGCACCAGGTATCCGGACAGGCTGACGTCCGTCATGGCGACGATGAAGACTAGAAGGATCGCCTGCTGTTGCGTGTGGGAGGCTGATGAGATCAGCATGCCCCACCCGATCTCCACGGCGATGAAGAGCAGCGTCGTGAGCACGAGCAGCGGCAGCGAGCCGCGCATGGGGATGTGGAAGCCATAGATCATCAGGCTGAACAGGAACGCGAAGTCCACGATGCCGAGCACAGCCGCGGGGATGGCCTTGCCCGTGACTAACTCAAAGCGGTTCATCGGCGTGATGGCGAGCTGCTCCAGGGTGCCCAGCTCCCGCTCACGGGCGAGGGCGGTCGCGGCCACGGCCAGCGTCACCTGGTAGATGATGAAGCCCACCTGTGCCGGGATCATGTGATACTGGATGTTCAATGAGGGGTTGAAGCGTATCGCGGGCCGCAACTCCACGGGTACCTGGACGACGCGAACCATGGCCCCGCTGAGCTTATGGGCGAACTCGGCGATGACCCCCTCGGCCGTCGCCAGGGCCACCGAGGCCATAACATTGTTGGAGCCGTCCACCAGCACCTGCACCTGCGGCGGTGAGGATGGGCGCATTACCTCGCGCGCGAACCCCGCCGGAATGATGATAACAGTCGTCGCCTTCCCCTCCGCCAACAGCCTCTCGGCGTCCTGCAAGCGTTGTGGGTAATACAGGACATCCAGCTCCTCCGTCACATCCAGCGAGGTGATCAACTCCCGGCTCAGGGCCGATTGATCCTGATCCCAGACCGCCGTGGGCAAGTGGGTCACGCCCTGGCCGGTGGCCTGGGCCAGCATGAGAAGCTGGATCACCGGGAAGAGCAGGATAAAGGTGGAGAACAGGCGATCACGGCGGAATTGGATGAACTCCTTGACGACCAGATTCCAGATCCGAAAGAGCATGAGCGTATTCCCTCAGTCCACACGTTTCTTGAACAACAGGACGCTAAGCGCTAACGCGATCGAGCCCATTCCTCCCAACGCTATCGCCGGCATCCACAGATGCGAGAGGCGCGCGCCCTTTAGGAAGATCCCTCGCGTGATGGCGATGAAGTGGGTCGTGGGCAGGCTGTAGGACATCGCCGCGGAGCCGAGGGAGGTCTTGTCGATCGGGATCACCAGGCCGGATATGAAGAAGCTGGGGACGAACGAGACCAACAGCATGACGAACATCGCGGTCTGTTGGTTTTTGATGAAGCTCGCCAAGACGAGGCTGAGCCCCATGCTGGCGCCGTAATACACGATCGTGAGCAGGAACAATTCGGCCAGCCGGCCTCGGAAGGGGACGTGGAACCACAGGAGGGCGACCAGGAGGGCGATGGCGGCGCTTACCAGGCCCGCGGTGATATAAGCCGTCAGCTTACCGATAAGGTATTCCGTCCCACGCACCGGCGTGGTGATCAATGTCTCGAAAGTTCCAACCTCTTTCTCCCGTGTGAGCGCCAGGGTCAGCGCTAGCGCGGGCATGATGAGGACGACGGCCATGAGCCCTGGCACCATGCTGATCAGTGACTTCAGGCCCGGGTTGTACAACACGCGGGTGACCGGTTCCACGAAGGGCCGCATGGTGATCCCCGGCGTGGGCAACTTCGCCGCGAAGACGCTCGTTCGCGCCGAGAACTCCCCGATCGTCTGTCGGGCGATGTTCGTATCCGAGCCGTCCACCAGCAACTGAACCTGGGCGCCATGTCCGCCCAAAGCGTCCTCCTCAAATCCTGGGGGGATCACCAGGACGACATCCACCTGGCCAGCTACCAGGAGTTGATCGGCCTCCTCGTAGCTTGCCACCTCTTGCACCAGGCGCACGTCCCCATCCGCCGTGAGCGCGGCCAGATAATCGCGGGAGAGCCGCCCGCGATCCTGGTTCAAGACGGCCATGGTGACCTGTCCTAGGTCCATGGCGAAGACGTAAGAGAACGTGAGGAGCAGGAAAGCCGGGGAGAAGGTGACCAGGAAGAGCAGGCGCGGATCTCGCGCGATGTGATGGAATTCCTTACGTAGGATGGCCAACGTACGTCTCAGCGACATCCCGCTCTCCAGAGAGGAGCCGTACGGCCCCGGTATGTTGAAATCGTGCACACTATCCAAACGCCGGACGACAGAGTCTTATTCGATTCGCTCATATTGGCATACACGACGCATGTAGGCACGAGGCATGCCTTGCCTACCAGAATGGGCGAATTGTAGGGCGCACGGCCGTGCGCCCCCACAAAACACGCCTTTAAGGAAGCGGGTCTTGTCTATTCCATTATACATTGCCTTTACAATACAATTAGGGGCGACCGGCCGGTCGCCCCTACAGAGAATCGTGTTGTCTACTCCTATTAGACAGGCTCCTCGGGATCGAATGCGGGTTACCTCAATATGAAGCCTATCACCGCCCACGGAATCCGCTCATTCCACGATCACCCGGTCGCTGGCGCTGCGGCCGAAGGTCTCCGGCGCATACATCTCCTCGGCCTTCGCGGGCGGCACGATGAACTCGCCCGGCGTCGTGGCCCGCGCGATGTAGGTGTACTCGTAGACGCCAGCCCATAGCAACGGTGTGAACGCCTCCGCCCGCTCGTCCCGCAGGTTCTGATGGCGATACCAGGGCCAGAACCACCACCAGTATCGGCTCGACGATCGCATAGGATCCGGCGGCAGGCGGCCTGTCACTGCCAGCGCCGGGTTCAACGGCTCGAACCCGGCCGGCAGCGGGTCCACCAGCGCCACGTGATACCGCCGCGCCGTCGCCACCATCGTGACCCGCACCCGCACCCGCGCGCCGGCTTTGACGTGCCAGACGCCGTTCTCGTCCCGGTACACGTCGTCCGGGTCATCCACCGCCTCGTACGTCCGCTCCACCGTGAAGCCGCGGTCCATCGGCTCCAGCCACAGATCCTCCGGCGCGTAGCGGATGCCCAGCCGGTAATATAGCCGCCCCTCCCCTTCCTTGCTCAGGATCAGGTCCTGGCGGCTAGGCGCCTGCGCCAGGAAGCTCATCGGGATGCGGATGCGGCGGTATTCGGTGGTCCGACCGTGGAACTCCGAGGCGCCCACGTATTGCTCGCCCAGCCACGCCCGGGCGATGAAGTCCGGCGTGACCGCCTCATACGTGTTGAAGTAGCGGTTGAGCGCCAGGAGAACGAACACGTTCTCCTGCGTGTTCGCCCATCGGCCCTTTGTGCGGTGGGCCAGGAGGCCGCGCACCAGCTTGGGGATCAGGTCGCTGTCCGGCTGGTCGGCGATGAGCGCCTCCAGGATGATCCCATCCGCTCGGCGGTCGGAGCGGAGGAGCACGTAGGTTTCTTCATCGCTGTACCTGGTGACGAAGTGCGCCGTGCCAGCCGTCTCCGTGACCCGATTCATCAGGTGGCGACGGATGTCACGCAGCTCGGCCTCCGATGCGGGATCGCCGGCCAGCGCGTAATACAGCCAGCCGATGGCCTCTGGCGAGAGCTTATCCAGCCCACGCTCCCGGATCAGCCGACGGGCCTGCTCCGTGTCCGGATCGCCCATCAGCTTGCGCACGTAGAGGCTATAGGCGATGATAGTGTCCTTGGCCTGCTGGCTGTACCAGTCCGGTATGTGGGATTCAATATCGCGCAGGTAGACGTGTGTCCGCTCGAGCATCTCCTCGGGCACCAGATAGTCCTTGCTGCGGGCCCGTTGCAGGGCGTGAGCCACATGTACAGTGATGAACGGCCATGACTCGTCCCCCGCGCGCCAGAGCGGAAAGCCGCCGTCGTCGTTCTGCATGGCGCGTAGCCGCTCGATATCTCGCCGCACGGCCTCCTGGATCTCATTGGAAGGCGGCAGTCCCTCGGCCTGGAACGCGGTAAGGACCTCCTCCAGCGCGGCCACAGCCAGGATACGGGAGGCGAGCTGCTCGGCGCATTCGTACGGGTAGCTGACCAGGTACAACACCGCGTCTGTCAGCTCCTGCAGCGCGGTGGAGGACGTCGTGATCTCCAGCCCGCCGAATTGGGTGAATACGCCCGTCGGCGCGATCACCGGCTGTATAATGGCGCCTTCATCGATGGTGCCGTACACGGCGAACGCCTCGGTGGTAGCCGGCGTCCACACGGGCAGCTCGAATTGCGCCGCGTCCGCCCAAGACCCCGCCACCGCGGCGACCTGCACGCGAGCCGTCCCGGCGCTGATCGTGGCAGCCAGGAATCGCACCTCCACTCGGTCGTCGGCCGGGACGGTGACGAGTACGCCGGACGGCCCGGTGAGTTGCAGGTTCTGGGCCCGCACGGCCACCTGCACTTCCAGGGGCTCCTCGGTCTGGTTCTGCACCACCACGGGCAGCTCGAAGCGGTCGCCGAAGTTCAGGAAGCGCGGCGGCGATGGCCGCACCATCAGCGGCAGCCGCGCCGTGATGGTCGATTCGGCCTGGCCGAAGTACTTACCCTCGGCCACAACCACGGCCATTACCCGGTAGCGGGTCAGGTTATCCGGCAGCTTCACCGATACCTGTGCCCGGCCCTCCCCGTCCGTGGTCACCTCCGGGGCGAACACGGCCAGCGGATTGAAGATCAGTCGCATCTGGATCGGTATGGGGCTTACCATGCCGGGCGCCTCCTCCGCGCCAGCGGCCTTCTCCATCGCCGGCGCGAAGGGCATCGGCATCCGCATGGCCGCTATGCCCCTCTCCTTGGCCCGCACATCCGCTTCGGCGGTCAGTTGCTCGGGGCTCGCCAGCAGCACATCCTGACGCGAGTGATAGTCGCTCACGCCGGTGGGGCGCTCGCTGTAGAACACCTCCAACGGATCAGGCAATCGATATCGTGTCAACGCCAGCACGGCCTCGTCCACGACGACCACGGCCACCTCGCCACCTGCCACAGGGCGTCCTTCAGCGTCCTTCAGCGTCACGTCGATCACCGTCTCGCCGCCCGGCTCCAACTCTCGATCCCTCGGCGTCACCTCCAGCGAGAGCGTGCGACGCAACGGCGGCACCTTCAGGTTGAGACTCCCCGTGGCGAAGGCGGGTCGCGGCGGCGTCGCCTCCTCCGTTTCACCCTCATCCCGAGGCGCCGCCCCCACCAGATCGACCTGGGCGTACACGTTGGGGATGTATCGCTCCTCGATGGGGATATGGAGCGTGTAGGTGGGGCCGTCCATGGTAAATCGCTGCGTCGTGATCAGGCCTGAGCGACGGAGCGTGAGCAATCCCTCGGCCGGATAGAACGGGGCCTGCACCAGGATCTCGGCCACGTCCCCGGGCTGATACGTCTCACGATCCGGGATCAGCGTGACCTCCTCTTTCTCCACCCGTCGCGCCGCGGGGCGTTTGCCGCCGCTCACCCAGCGGGTGATCTCCGTCTGGTTAGGGCGCTCCAGGTCGTCACGGACCGTGGCCGTGATCCGATATCGGCCGCCTTCGGGTGTCTCGAAGGTGCACTGCACCGGCTCCTTAGCCGATGTCACGGTGCATTCCTGGACGTCGGCCTCGATCTCTTGCCAGGCGCCGTCACGGAAGGTCCAATCCAGCCGCGCCGCGCGCATGTGAATGCTCCGCCCCGGGATGGCGTTGCCGTCCACATCCGTGACGATGGCCTCGACGACCAGCGGTTGGCCGCGCTCGACGAACATACGCTCGGTGCGCAGGCCGACGTATAATTCGGCCGGATGGACGAGCAGGTTCGTGCTGGACGTCCACGCCTGGCGGTTCACGTCCATTACCGTCGCTTCAGCGCGCACGAGGGAGGGCTGCGGCGGCTCGACGGCCTCGAAGTCGATGCGGAGCTTATGGACGCCGGAGGCATCCGTGCGGCCGGTGAACGTCTCCACCTTCGGGGGCGGTGTGGGTCGCCAGGGCGCGAACGACGCAGCGAACCTGCCCGACCGTGCCTCGACCCACCACGGCACCCATCGTCCGAAGATGAAATCATCCCATCCGGGGGGCTCGTAGTGTCCCGGGGATGAGGAGATCCGCCAGGTGACCTCGGCCCCGGGCAGCGGGCCACCGGCGTAGTACTTCGCTTCGACGGAGAGGATGGCGTGCTCGCCAACGAAGTGCGGTCCAGGGCTGGCTTGTGTCGTGACCTCGAACTCAGGCCTGCGGAACTCCTGGATCTGGAAGCCGTGATTGTACTGCCGGCCTTCGATCCCCATTGCACCTTCGGCCGTCAGCGTGATGGTGGCGAAGCCCAGGTTGACCTCCTCCGGCAGGGTGAAGGCGAAGTCGAAGCCGCCCAGACGGCTCACCCGAGCGCGTCCTTCCAGGATCTCGTTGCCCTGAGGGCCGATGACCTGATAGCGGACCGCGCGTACATCGTTCGAGGGCAGGCCGACGTCACCATCGGGGCCGCCGCCGATGAGCCGGATCCATCCCTTGATATGTACCTCCTCGCCTGGGCGGTACATCTTGCGGTCGTCGAACACGTACCAGCGCAGCCAGTCCTCAGCGGCACGACGCCGCCAGCCTTCATCCCGCCAGTAGGTGCTCGCTGGCAGGAAGGCCACGTCATCGTCCTTGCGCGCGATGATCAGGGAAGCGGTGCCCGTCGCGGGCAGCTTGAGCCGGGCGACACCAGTCGTATCGGTGGTCGCCGTCTCCCCTGTGGGGTAGAGCGTCAGCTCCACGCCGAGGAGGGGGCTACCGTCCCGCAGATCGTTGGCCCAGGCCACGATCTCATCGTCATCCACGAAAGCGTCGAGCCCGATGCGAGTCACCTGAACCCAGACGTAGATCGCCTTCACCTGTCTCGGTTGCAGTATCTCCGCTAGCGAGGGGAATATCGGCGACTGCGGTTTGATGGCCAGAATCAGATGCCGGATACCTTGCTCGACGTAAGGGCTCAGATCGATGTCCGTCTCCGTGAGCTCGTCCGGGCGGGCGTCCACCGGGATCGTGTCGGAGAAGATCTGACGGCCGGGCAGCTTCCACTCCCGATAACGATCCCGCAGGAATTCGCGAAATGCCTTCCACTGCTCAGGCTCGACGGCATAGATCTGGACCTGCAGTTCCCTGTAATTCGTGGTATAGACAGGGTAAGCGGGCTTGCCGTAGGGATCGAGGATCACCAGGTTTCGCCTGGTCCGAAGGATAGAGGGAGAGGCCGAGCCGACCTTGAAGGTGAGCGTCTGCTCCTCCTCCAGTGTCTGGCCGAATACGTCGGCGATGGCAGGGCTCAAGGTGACCTGATATGTCGTCCGGCCGCGCGTGCGTCCCTCCAGGGTGATCATCCTCCCTCTCACGCCGACCTTGAGGCCGGGTACCTCCGGGGACACCTGGACCCACGTGGTGTCAAAGGCCTTGGCATCCAGAGGATTATTGAAGCGGATGAACCACGGCGTCATGGGGGGACACTCTTTGCCCCACATGCAGCCGTGCTCCTCAACGCGCAGGGGGCCATACGTGCGGAAGGTGTACGTCTGCGGCTCGGTCGTGCGCAGGGGACCCTCCGCGGAGGGCGTGTCCGGCCCGATGGTCACGGTGACGAGCGCGTCGGCCGGCAGGGGCTCCATGGTGCGGAACGCCAGCCAGCGGCCCTCGCCAGCCTCCTTCGCCAGGCGGCTCATGGTGGCATCGCCGGCGATCTCCTCGGCTGTGGCGAGGCGCAAAGCGTACGCGCGCTTGCCCGCCGTCACCGTGATGGTGGGAAGGACCGCGTCCGGGTCAATGCGTTGATCGAAGGCGACGAACATGAGCACATCACGACGTTGGGGACCGGTCGCGGGGTAGAACGTCTGCACGTTGGGCGGAGGTGTCGTAAAGGTCCACTCCACCGCCTGTTCCAGCACGCCGCCGATGGCTGATCTCGTCCCAGCGGGGATCTCGACGGTGTAGCGGGTGGCCATGGGGAAGCGGCCCTCAGGCTGGAACACCAACGTCTTCGTGCCGATCCACTTCCAGGTCCCAGGCGGCTGGGGGGTCAGCCTAACGGGCACCTGCTCCTGAGCGAGGGCCTCGTGCGTGGTGAGGGCGACCATGGGCTGCGAGAAGGTGACGCTCAGATAGGGCGCGATGGGGACATCGCCTTCCGGTTGATAGCGGAGCACCTCCAGCGGCTCCACCGCGGGCTGCGTCACTTCCGCCTGCTCGGCTGGCGGAAACGGCTCCTCGATGGTTTTGCCGGCCCGAGGCGGCGGCAGCGATTCCTCAGGCAAGGCGAAGGCCTGCGTGTCCTCCGGGCGGGCTGGCAGCGGCGGCAGCCGGCTCAGGATCTGTTGGACGGCCTCCGGAGACAGCGGCGTAGGCAGGGCCAGCGGGGCTCTCTCGCGGGCACCTTCAAGCGCCTCTGTGGCCTCGCTCAGGCGGAATCGAAGCCCCTCCTCGCCGGTCTCTTCCTCAGGCTCCGAGCCGAAATACACGTCGGTTTCATACATGGTCACGCCTCCTGAGGGGAGAGGGATGGACTCCCGGCTGGCGCACGCGGCGCTGACCAGTACGATCAGTAAGCAACCTAATATGAGATGGAAACGTCCCTTGAGACGATACATCGCTCATGCTCCTTTCTTCTGCAGCCCGCGGATTCGCCCACCGGCACGCGGCATACTGTGTTCCCCGGTCCATTCGATCGTGTGTGGTAACGACGGGAGTTCAGATGAACCCTTGGAGGGTCCCGTGGGCCGACGAACCGCCGAGGAGATGATTCATTGTATCATACATCGTCGCCTTTGAGACGTCGCTGTCTAACGCTTTGTTCCTGGGAGGTCCTCCTACGTACGTAACGTGGACGTGAGGCTGGTTGTTCGGTCGAGGACAGCGATCGCACCTCGTAGCACCGATTTGCTCCCTGGGCCTAGGTAGTGTATCATGCGCTCGAGCTTACCGAACGTTCAGTAGCTAGCGGAGGGAGGGCACGTCGTGGCGCATACAACAACTGAGGCGATCGACGGGAGGGAGCGTATTCTGCGCGAGGCGGAGCGTCTCTTCGGCGAGAAGGGATATCGCGGCGTCTCGATCCGGGAGCTGGCCAAGGCCTGTGGCATGACGAACGCGGCACTCTATTATCATTTCTCCTGCAAGGAGGATCTCTTTTATCAGGTGGCCATTCGCCACGCGGAGCGTCTGGCGCAGCGGATCCGGGACGAGGCTCAGACGGCCGGGGATGATCCCCTGGCGCAGCTCACCGCGGCGGCGCGCGTCTATGCCGAACATCTCAAATTCAGGCAAGATACGGCGCATACCTTTGCCGAGGCGTTCCGACAGATGGGGAAGGAACGGGCTCAGGCGCTGGGGGAGCACTTCCATCGGCATGTCGTCGGCGCTATGGCCGATGTGATCCGTACGGGACAGGAACGAGGCGTACTACGCGACGTGGACTCGGATCTCGCCGCTCAGGCGTTCATGGGGCTGCTGGGCACGTTACGTTTCCTGCCGCAGGAACAGCGTTTCAGCCCGGAGATCGTCGAGCGGCTGGTGGATCTGTTTCTATATGGCATGGTGGCGAGGGAAGACACCGGCGATGAGCGAGGATAGCGACCGCAGGAGGGGAAAACGAACGGGGCTGGCTGGCGGAGATGGCCGACCTGGGACGTCAGCCATGGGGGTTGAAGGCCGCCAGCCGAGCATGAAGCGAGACCTCTGGCGTGCACTGGGGTACCTGCGCCCCTACTGGTGGGAGGCGCTGGGGGCGTCCCTTAGCCTCCTGCTGGCGACGGCCAGCAACCTAGTGACGCCGCGGCTGTTGCAGATCCTGATCGATCGAGGCATTAAGGCCAGCAACCTGCGACTGATCTACTTCATGGCGGGCGGGATCGTGGTGGTCGCCGCGCTGCGCGGCGTGTTCACCTTCCTGCAAGGCTACCTGGCCGAGAGAGCATCGCAGGGCGTGGCGTTCGATCTGCGCCAGCAGATCTACACCAAATTGCAATCCCTCTCCTTCAGTTACCATGACCAGGCACAAACCGGCCAGCTTATGACCCGGGCCACGAACGATGTGGATATCGTGCGCATGTTCGTCGGCATGGGGTTCCCCAATCTCCTCAACATTGTGATCGTATTCGTGGGCACGGCGGCCCTGCTCTTCGCCATCGACTGGCAATTGGCGCTCATGTCGTTGACCATCGTGCCTGTGGCCCTCACCCTCATATTAACCATCCTGCGCCGGGTGATGCCGCGCTTCATGATCATCCAACAGAAGCTGGGACATCTCAACACCGTGCTGCAGGAGAACCTGGCCGGTGCCCGGGTGGTAAAGGCTTTCGCCCGGGAGCCTTACGAGATTCAGCGTTTCAAGGCGGCCAATGAGGACCTGCTGCGGGAGAACCTCTATGTGGCCCGCGTCATGGGGTTCAGCATCCCGATCCTGTTTACGTTGGGAGGAGTGGGCACCCTGATCGTCATCTGGGCCGGCGGGCTGCGCGTCATAGGAGGACGGCTTACGCTGGGTGAGCTCGTCGCCTTCAATACATACCTGGCCTCGCTCACCCTGCCTCTCTTCTTCCTGGGCATGATCCTGGGCATGATGACGCGGGCGGGCGCTTCGGCTCGTCGTGTCTTCGAGATCCTGGATGCCGAGACTGAGATCAAGGAGAAGCCCGACGCGATCGAGCTGCCGCCCCTCAAGGGACGCGTCGAGTTCGATCACGTGCGCTTCCGTTACATCGGCGCCAGTGAGGACGCACTGAAAGACGTCTCGTTCGTTGTGGAACCGGGGGAGACGGTCGCCCTGTTGGGCGAGACCGGCTCCGGTAAGACGACGATCATTAATCTGATCCCGCGCTTTTATGACGTGACCGCGGGTGCGGTGCGCATCGACGGGTATGATGTACGGGACGTGAAGCTGCACAGCCTGCGGTCCCAAATCGGGATCGTGTTGCAGGAGACGAACCTGTTCACCGGGACGATCCGGGAGAACATCGCCTTCGGGCGGCCAGACGCCAGCATGGACGAGATCATCGAAGCGGCCCAGGCGGCCGAGGCGCACGACTTCATCATGAGCTTCCCGGATGGCTATGAGACCCGCGTGGGGGAGCGTGGCGTAGGGTTGTCGGGCGGGCAGAAGCAGCGGATCGCTATCGCCCGCGCCCTGTTGATGAATCCTCGCATCCTGATCCTGGATGACTACACCTCCAGCGTGGACGTGGAGACGGAGGCGCGCATTCAGCGGGCGCTGGAACGGCTCATGGAAGGGCGAACCTCCTTCGTCATCGCCCAACGGGTGAGCACCGTCCGCCGGGCTGATCGGATACTGGTGTTGGATCATGGCCGGCTGGTGGCCCAGGGAACTCACGAGGAGCTGCTGGAGACCAGCCCCATCTATGCGGAGATCTACTATCTCCAGTTGGGGGGGCAGCAGCCTGGTCGCCTCTTCGCCCTCTCCACGCCCGGCAACGGAGGCCGTCGGCAGATCAGTAGATCGGTAAGGGCAGAGCGTTTTAAAGAGGTGCGGTGATGTTTCACGGCGGATTGCGCGGGCTGGCTCGTACACCGGAGAAGCCCAGAAACCGCCGACAGGCGGCTCGACGACTGTTCTCTTACATATGGGCCTATCGCCTGACGTTGTTCCTGGTGGCTATCACAACTGTGGGGGCCTCGGCCACCCCTATGATCGTCCCATATCTCGTCGGGCGTGCCATCGATCAATCCATTGTCCAGGGCGATCGGCATGGGCTGGCGGTCACCATGGGGATGCTCGCTGGGGTGATCGCGGCCGGGTACGTCTTCAACGCGCTGAGCAACTACAGCATGGCTGTCATCGCCCAGCGGACCCTGCAAAAGTTGCGCGATGACATCTTCGAGCAGATCCAGAGGCTCTCAATTCGCTACTTCGATACCCATGACGCGGGCGATCTGATGAGCCGTCTGGTCAACGATACGGACACCATCAACCAGTTCTTAAGTAATGGGCTAAATCGCACGTTGATTAGCGCCCTTTCGTTGACCGGCATCATCATCGTGATGTTGCGCCTGCAGACGCGTCTGGCGCTGGTGACCTTCCTGGTCATCCCGTTCATGGTGGCGACGACGATCTACTTCGCCCGTCGCGCGCGGAAAGCCTTCCGGCGCACGCGAGAGACCATCGGCGCGGTCTCCGCCGAGTTGGAGGAGAATATCTCCGGTGTGCGGGAAGTGCAAGCGTTCGCCCGCGAGCGGGTGAACGTTCGACGTTTCTATGAGCTCAACATGGCCAATCGGGATGCCAATGTCTATGCCCGGACCATCACGGCCGCCTTCATGCCCGCTGTAGATATTCTGAGCGCCATCGCCATGGCTATCGTCGCTGGCTATGGCGGCTATCTGGCCGTGCGAGGCCAGGCGTCGATTGGCCTGATCGTCGCTTTCCTGGGTTATGTCCAGCGCTTCTTCATGCCCATCCGTGCCATCTCGCAGCTCTACACAACCATGCAGTCGGCGCTGGCTGGCGCAGAGCGCATCTTCCATCTGCTGGATGAGCAGCCGGAGATCCAAGACGCGCCGGACGCCATCGAGATGCCGCCTATTCGAGGGCATGTGGTGTTCGATCACGTATACTTCGGCTATAAGCCGGGCGAAGAAGTGCTGCACGACATCTGTCTGGAGGCCCGACCTGGACAGACCATCGCGCTGGTGGGGCCGACCGGCGCAGGTAAGACCAGCATCGTCAACCTGCTCATGCGCTTCTACGACGTGTGGGATGGCGCGGTGCTCATCGACGGCATCGACATCCGGAACGTGAAGCAGGCCAGCCTGCGCCGTCAGATGGGTATGGTCCTGCAGGACACCTTCCTCTTCTCGGGCACGGTGGCCGATAACATCCGCTATGGTCGCCTCGACGCGACGGATGAGGAGGTGGAGGCGGCCGCCCGATTGGTCAACGCCCACGACTTCATCTCCCGACTGCCGGAGGGCTATCAAACCCACGTGCAGGAGCGGGGTTCTAACTTCTCACAGGGGCAGCGGCAGCTTATCGCCTTCGCCC
>DUEN01000061.1 GCA_011176545.1 Caldilineae bacterium
TGTAAGGGGTGAGATGGCCCAACATACTGTGCGATTTTTGCCCGCCGACGTGACGGTGGAGGTCCCTACGGGGACGCTGGTCGCGGAGGCCGCGCGCCAGGCCGGCATCGACCTGAACATGCCCTGTGGGGGGCAGGGCCGATGTGGGCGTTGCGCGGTCATCGTGCAGGAGGGTGCCGTGCGTCGGCGGGTGACGATACGACTATCCCAGGATGACCTGGCCGCTGGCTACGCGCTGGCCTGCCAGAGCGTCATCGAGGGGGACGCGGTCATCGAGGTCCCGCCTCAGGAGCGCATCGAGCGGCGGCTGACGGCGGAGAAGGCAGCGCGTCGGGTGGTCGTGCCGTTCCCCTATGACTGGCGCGAGCATCAGCCGGTGCAGCGCTATTTCCTGCAGCTCACGCCCCCGACGCTGGATGATCAGACGGATGACTGGGCGCGGTTGCAGCGTGAGCTGGCCCGGGAGCATGGGATCCGCGGGCTGACCGCCGACCTGGCGACGCTGCAGCGCTTGGGCACGACGCTCCGCTCCGCCGATTGGGCGGTCACCGTGGTGGTTGAGCTGGACACGTGGGATCGGCCTCAAGGCCCGCCGCGCTTGGTCGATGTCCTCCCCGGCGATCAAACCGGGCAGAATTGGGGGGTGGCCATCGACATCGGCACGACCACGGTGACGCTTTATCTGGTCGATCTCCTCAGCGGCCAGGTGGTGCAGCATGCGGCCGAGTATAACGGCCAGATCGCCCGAGGTGAGGACATCATCTCCCGTATCGTCTACGCCTCGAAGGGGGATGGCCTGGCGGATCTGCAGGCCAGGGTGCTGGAGACGATCAACCAGCTCATCGACCGCGTCACGCGGCGGCAGCGGATTCAGCCGGAACATATCCACAAGGCGACGGTGGCCGGGAACACGACGATGATGCATCTGTTCCTGGGCGTGCCGCCGGAGCCCATCCGGCTGACCCCCTATATCCCGACCGTGAACGACTGGCCCACGTTGATCGCCGCCGACGTCGGCCTGAACATCTGCCCCACGGCCACGGTGGATTGTCTCCCTGGTGTGGCCAGCTATGTGGGGGCTGACATCACCGCCGGCGTGCTCAGCTCCGGCATCGAGGAGACGGACGCCCTGACGCTGTTCATCGACGTGGGCACCAACGGTGAGACGGTGTTGGGCACATCGGAGTGGATGCTCTCGTGTGCCTGCTCGGCGGGGCCCGCCTTTGAGGGGGCCGGGGTGGAGCACGGGATGCGCGCCACCGAGGGGGCTATCGAGGAGGTGTGGATCTCCAGCCAGACGTACGAGCCCACATATCGGGTCATCGGGGGCGGGAAGCCGCGAGGCATCTGCGGTTCCGGGCTGATCTCGCTGTTGGCGGAGTTGTTTATCACCGGCGTCCTGGACAAGGCCGGCAACCTGCGCTTCGACCTGGGCACGCCGCGCGTTCGGGAGGGAGCACACGGACCGGAGTACGTGGTCGCCTGGGCTGAGGAGACGGCCCACGGCCGCGATATCGTGCTGACCAAAGTAGACATCGATAACCTGCTTCGCGCCAAGGCGGCCATCTACGCGGGGTTCACCGTGCTGTGCGACAGCGTGGGTGTGAGCATCCACGACGTGGAGCAGTTATTGATCGGCGGGGCGTTCGGACAGTACATTAACGTGGAGAAGGCGATCCAGATCGGGATGCTCCCGGACCTACCCTGGGATCGGTTCCAGTTCCTGGGCAACACCAGCGTCCAGGGGGCATACATGGTGCTCCTGCGGCGGGACGTGCGGCAGCGGCTTGTGGACATCGCCCATAAGCTGACGTATGTGGAGCTCTCGGCAGATAACCGTTTCTACGATCGGTTCACGTCAGCGTTGTTCCTGCCTCATACGGACCTGTCGCTGTTCCCATCGGTGGCTGAGGTGTTGAACGCATTGGAGGCATGAGGGAGATAAACTGTAGGGGCGACCGGCCGGTCGCCCCTACAGAGGGTCGTGTTTTCTATATCCAAATTGTCCGTGTGGTTAGCCTACGTTTAGCTTGTCCCGAACAAGCGCGAGATTTTGTAATGGAAGTGATGGAAGGGGTCAAGTGACGACGACGATCGCGTTGGCTGGGAAGGGTGGTACGGGGAAGACATCCATCGCCGCTCTGTTGATCCGCTGTCTGGTCGAGCGAGGCGCGAGGAACATCCTGGCGATCGACGCCGATCCGGCCAGTAACCTGCATCTGGCCCTGGGCCTGCCCCTGGGACAGACCATCGGCGATATCCGGGAAGAGACCTTGCAGGAGGCACAGGGAGGGAGCCTGCCCACCGGCGTCGCCCGGCGGGATTGGCTGGACTACGCGGTGCGGATGGCCGTTGAGGAGGGGGATAAGGTTGATCTGTTGGCCATGGGACGGCCGGAGGGCCCTGGGTGTTATTGCGCGGTCAATCATATGCTGCGTCAGATCGTGGATGCCCTGTCGCGATCGTACGATTACGTCGTGATCGATAACGAGGCCGGAATGGAGCATCTGAGCCGCCGCACGACCCGGGACGTTGACGTGTTGCTCCTGGTGAGCGACCCTACGATGCGCGGCGTGTTGGCGGCCGGGCAGATGGCACGCCTGGCCGGCAAGCTGCATATCCGCGTCGGCCGGATATATCTCCTGCTGAACCGGGCCTCTGGCCCCCTGCCGGAGCCATTGCAGCAGGCCATCGCCGAGACGGGGCTGGAGCTTCTGGAGACGATCCCTCTGGATCCGGTGCTGGCGGAGTTCGACAGCACCGGGCGTCCCATAGCGGAGTTGCCAGACACTTCCGTCGCCTATCAGACCGTGCGTACCGTGACGGATCGGTTACTAAACGGGCGTTGAGTATGCCCTGGAAAGGAGGAGGAGGTCGTGTATATCATTGGTGAGAATATCCACATCATCTCGCCGCGCGTAAAGAAGGCGCTGGCGGAGAAGGACAAGAAGTTCTTCCAGGAGTTAGCGGTAAAGCAGGTGGAGGCGGGCGCTCAGGCGCTGGATTTGAACATCGGCCCGCAGAAGCGCGCCGGGCATGAGATCATGCCATGGCTGGTGGACACCATCCAGGAGGTGGTGGATGTGTCCCTGTCGTTAGACACCACCAACCTGGCCGCGATCGAGGCGGGTTTGAAGCGGGCCAAGAACCAGGCCATCATCAATTCCACGTCGGCCCAGCCCGAGCGCCTGGAGAAGGTCCCGCTGCTGGCCAAGCAATATAACGCCAAGTTGATCGCTCTCACGATGCGCGATGGGGGTATCCCCGTGGAGGCGGACACCCGGGTCAGCATTGCCATGGAATACCTCATCCCGAGGGCGATGGAAGTGGGGATCCCCATGGAGGATCTCCTCATCGACCCGTTGGTGCTGACGGTGTCCGGCTGCCAGGAATACTGCCCGGAGTGCATCCAGGCGGTGAAGATGCTAAAGCTCGTCGCCGATCCGCCGCCTAAGGTCTCGGTGGGGTTGTCCAACGTCTCCAACGCCGTGCCGAACGAGATGCGCTCTCTGATCAACCGCACCTACATGGTGATGCTCATGGCGGCCGGCTTGGATTGCGCCATCGCCAACCCGCTGGATGAGAAGCTGAAGGAATACATCCGCATCGTGGAGGAGCGGGATGATAGTACCCCGTTGGGGAGGATGCTGCTGAAGCTCCACGATGCCGTGGCCGCGGATGAGGAGCTGAAGCCGGAAGACGTGGACATGGATGACCCCGAACAGGCGGCCGTCTACAAGACCGTGCAGGTCTTGTTAAACAAGGTGATTTACACGGATTCCTATCTGCGGTTATAACATCCTCTATCCGTCGCCAGGGGGCCTTTCTGACCTATGGGGCTCATGGAGGTCTCCTTACACACATCGCGATGATGCTAGGGAGGGGACGTAGATGACTGCTACGATCATTGATGGGAAGGCCATCGCGGCCGAGATCCGCGCAGAGATCAAGGCCGAGGTTGAGCAACTGAAGGCGAAGTATGGCAAGGTGCCCGGTCTGGCCACTGTGCTGGTCGGGAGCAATCCTGCCTCGCAGACTTATGTGCGTATGAAGGGGCGGGCTTGTGAGGAGGTCGGCATCTACTCCGTGAAGCCGACATTGCCTGATGATGCCACCCAGGAACAGGTGGAAGGGTTGGTACGGGAGTTGAACGAGGACCCCAATATCCACGGTATCCTGGTCCAGCTCCCACTGCCCTCGCACCTGAATGAGGAGGCCGTGCTGAGCGCCATCAGCGTCGAGAAGGACGTGGACGGCTTCCATCCCGTGAACATCGGCCGCCTGGCCATGAAGGGCCGTGAGCCGCTGTTCGTCCCCTGCACGCCCTATGGGGTCATGGTGTTACTGGAGCGCGCTGGGGTGAAGCTGGAGGGATGCCGGGCGGTCGTGTTGGGGCGAAGCAACATCGTCGGCCTGCCCGTGTCGTTCCTGCTGTTGCACGCCAACGCTACGGTGACGATATGTCACTCCCGGACCAAGGACCTGCCCTCCGTCACGCGGGAGGCGGACGTGCTGGTGGCCGCGGTCGGCCGTCCGGAGATGGTGCGCGGCGACTGGGTGAAGCCGGGCGCCGTGGTCATCGACGTGGGGGTGAACCGGGTTGACGATCCCTCTCGCAAGTCCGGATATCGCCTGGTGGGGGACGTCGCCTTTGATGAGGTCAAAGAGGTGGCCTCGGCCATCACGCCCGTCCCGGGTGGCGTGGGGCCGATGACCATCGCCATGCTCCTGCAGAATACGTTGCGGGCATTCAAATACACCTTGCCTGATGAGGGCTGAAGTCATTGACAGCCGTATCCGGCGGTGCTAAAATCTCCGTGAGTCATCCACTGGGTGAGGCACTGATGATGGTGTCTCCGGTGTAGGTGATGCCGCCTTTCCTGTTGCCGTGTGCGGCGGGGAAGGCGGCTTTGTCTTCATAAACAACGCCGACGACGTGGAGGAAACCGTGCTGGTAAAAGATCGCATGAGGCATCAACCCCTCGTGGTCGTCTCGCCGGATGCGACGCTCACGGAGGCGCAGCGCCTTATGCAGGAGCGAGGCGTCCGACATCTGCCGGTGGTCACGGACGGCGACAGACTGGTGGGGCTCATCACCCGCCAGGTCATCCTCGAATCCATCCCCTGGTCCGCGGTCTCTTTGAGCGCGTTGGAGACGCGCTACATCCTCTCCAGGATCCGCGTGGAGAAGGTGATGCTGCGGGATGTGGTCACGATCACGGAGGATGTGCCAGTGGAGGAGGCCGCCCGGATCATGGTGGATCAGGGAATGAGTTGTTTGCCCGTGTTGCGGGACGATCATCTGGTGGGCCTGATCACGGACGTGGATCTTTTGGCCACGACGATGGAGATGTTGGGAGCCCGGCGATCGGGCCTGCGCCTGTCCGTCATGGTGCCGGATCGGGTAGGAGAGCTGGCGCGGCTGACCACCGCGATCGCCGAGATAGGCGGTAACCTGGCCGCCGTCGGGACGTGGCGAAGCGAGGAGGCATTGGACAAGCTGGGTATCGTTTTGAGGGTGGAGCGGGTGTCCAAAGGGCAATTGACGGATGCTGTGAGCAAGTTACCGGGGGTGGAGATCCTGGACATCCGCGAGCTTTAGCGGCTAGAGGCCGCATAGGGAAGGGCTCATACATCGCTGATGATGAGATAGGAGATCGGTTATGGATCCCCAAGTGGCAGAGGTCATCGCTCAGCACCAGGGGGATGCGGATATCGGGGTGATGGTGGTCGGTGGCGGCGTTGGGGGCATGCGGGCCGCTATCGATCTGGCGGAGGCTGGCTTAAGGGTCGTCCTGGTGGAATCCATGCCGAGCCTGGGGGGCCGGGTGGCGCAGTTGGGCTTCATGTTCCCCACGCATGACTGCGTTCTCTGCCGGGGAACATCGGATCATGGCTATGGATGCACGCGTCCGGCCATCTCTCCGGCCTTTATGGATCATAACCTACATCCCAATATCGAGGTATTGACCAACGCCCAAATCGTCGCCGCGGAGGGGCAGGCGGGGAACTTCACCGTTCGCGTGCGGCAGTATCCCCGGCATGTAGATGTGGATCGATGTACAAACTGTGGGTTGTGCGCCATCGTATGTCCCGTGACCCTGCCCAGCGGCTTTCAGATGGGGCTCTCGCAGCGCAAGGCGATCTACAAGCCGGCTCCTCGTGCCATTCCCGACGCCTACGTACTTGACAAGGGGCCTTATTGTGAGGATTGCGGCCTGTGCGTGGACGTCTGCCCCACGCAGGCGATCGACCTGGACCAGGGGACCGTTGAGCGCGAATTTCATGTGGGCGCGGTGATCCTGGCCATCGGCTATAGCCTGACCGACCTCAGCCTATACGAGGAGTATGGCTGGGGGCGGTATGCCAACGTGTTGCATAGCATGCAGTACGAGCGGCTGGCCAGCCGTTCCGGTCCCACGGAGGGAATCGTCGTACGCCCCTCCGATGGTGAGATGCCGCGGCGGATCGCCTGGTTGCAGTGCGTCGGCTCGCGGGATCAGCGCTACCCCTATTGCTCATCCATCTGCTGCATGTACGCTACGAAGGAGGCGATCTTGGCCCGGCAGCGCCTGCCTGACGTGGAGTGCACCATCTTTATGATGGATGAGCGCGCGTTCAACAAGGAGTTTAACGCCTACTACGAGCGTTCCCGAGAGGAGTATGACGTCCGCTATGTGCGCTGTCGCATCTCGGCGGTCAAAGAGGATCCCGAGACGAAGGACCTCTGGGTACGCTATGTGAGGCCCGACGGCCAGGTCGTGGAAGAGCGCTTTAACATGGTGGTACTGTCCGTGGGCACCCAACCGCCGGCCCTGGCCAAGGTCACTGCTGAGGTGTTGGGCATCGATCTGAACCCGTATGGCTTCTGTGAGACGGACAAATTCACTCCCTTGCAGACTAGCCAGCCGGGGATTTACGTCTGCGGCACGTTCCAGTCTCCCAAAGAGATCGCCGAGACGATCATCGACGCGGCAGGGGCCGCAGGCGATGTCATGCGCCTGATGCGAGCCGACCTGGGGAAGGCGGAGTCCAGCCGGGAGTATCCCTTCATCTCTGACAACGGGTTCGGCGAGGAGAGGGATGTCTTGGGGGAGGCACCCAGGATCGGCGTCTTCGTCTGCGATTGCCACCCCAGCATCGATAGCGTCGTGGATACCGAGGCGTTGATCCGATACGCGGAGACGCTCCCTGACGTGGTTCATGCCGAGCGGATCGATTACGCCTGTTTTTGCGAGGGGCGAGGGCGGATCCAATCGGCCATCCAGCGGCATCGGCTGAATCGGGTCGTTGTGGCCGGTTGCAGCCACCGTACCCATGAGTCCCTCTTCCAGCGGGTGGTGCGGGAGGTCGGCTTGAACCCCTACCTGCTGGAAATGGTGAACATCCGTGAGCATTGCGCCTGGGTGCATAGCGCCTACCCTGAGAAGGCGACGCGTAAAGCGATGGAGCTCCTACGCGGGGGGATCGGCCGGGTGCGCCTCATGACACCCATATACAAACAGTCCTTAAATCCAGCGCGGCGAGCGCTCGTCATCGGTGGCGGAGTGGCCGGCATGACGGCCGCTCTCTCCATCGCCGACAGCGGCTACGATGTCGTGTTGGTGGAGCGCTCGGCCGAGTTAGGAGGCAACCTGCGTCACGTCTACTATGTGGCGGAGGGGCAGAACCCTCAACGGCTGCTGCGTGATCTGGTCAACCGCGTGCGCGGCCATGAGCGCATCACCGTATTCACCCGTAGCGAGGTCGTAGAGCATACGGGCTCCGTAGGCCGTTTCCATTCCGTGATCCGCACCCGCCCCGAAGGACGAGGGGCGAATGGGAGCGGTCCGGAGATCGAAACACACGTGGATCATGGTGTGACTATCGTCGCGACTGGTGGTGAAGAGTGGCGGGGAGATGTGTACTTGCTCGGTAAGAGCGAGCAGGTGATCACCGAGATCGAACTGGAGGATCGCATTGCTCATCGGCCGGAGACCGTCGCCGGGTTAAACCATATCGTGATGATCCAATGCGTGCGCTCTCCGGATATGCCCGACTATTGTAGCCGGATCTGTTGTACGAACTCGATGAAGAACGCTATCCGTATCAAGTTGCTCAACCCGGATTGCCAGGTGACGATCCTCTACAAGGATATCATCACCTATGGGTTCCGGGAGCAGTATTATACAGAGGCTCGACGGCGCGGCGTGATCTTCATCCGCTACGATGACGAGACGCGGCCTGTGGTGGAACAGGTGGATGGTCGGATTCGTGTGCGCGTTCAGGAGCCCGTGTTACAGCGCGAGTTGAGCTTTACACCTGATCTCTTGGTATTGAACATGGCCATCGTGCCATCCAAGGGCACGACGGAACTGGCTCGGACGTTAGGGGTGCCGCTCTCCCGCGAGGGGTTCTTCATGGAGGCACACCTCAAGATGCGGCCAATGGATTTCATGCAGGAGGGGGTCTTCGTCGCTGGCATGGCGCACTACCCCAAGTTCATCGAGGAGGCCATCGCCCATGCGCAAGCCGTGGCCGGGCGGGCCATCACAATCCTTTCGAAGCAGCCTCTGTATATCGGTGGAAATGTCGCCGTGGTGGATCAGAACAAATGCGTGGGATGTCTGACATGTGTGCGGACGTGCCCGTTCGGCATCCCGAAGATCCGGCCCGATCTCACCGGGGTGGGAGGCATCGCTGGCGCGGCCTATATCGATCCGGCATTGTGTCATGGATGCGGCACCTGCACTGGCGAATGCCCGGCTAAGGCGATTCAGTTGGTGGCGTATACGGATGAGCAGATATTGGCCCAGGGCGTGGGGGCGTGGGAGAGGATAGAAATCTCTAATCCCTAATCTCCAAATCTCTATGTATGGAGGAAACCGTGGCCGACAACGGACAGAATGAGGCGTTCGAACCCGAAATCACCGTCTTTACCTGCATCTATTGCGGTTATATGAGCGCGGACACGGCTGGGGCGTTGCGCTTGCAGTATCCACCGAACATCAAGTTGATCCGGTTGCCATGTACCGGGAAGACGGATGTGCACTATATCCTCAAGGCGTTTGAGGAAGGGGCCGATGGGGTATACGTCGTCGGGTGTCCCATCGGGAATTGCCATCATGTCCGGGGGAACGAGAGAGGGAAGGCCCGGGTGGAGCGGGCCAAGAAGCTACTGGATGAGATCGGCTTGGGCGGCGAGCGATTGGAGATGTTCTTCGTCTCCGGGGGCATGGGGGCTACCTTCGCCCGCTATGCTGAAGAGATGACGGAACGCATTCGCAAGTTGGGACCAAATCCACTGAAGAATGGACGCTCACCGCGACCCGAACGCGAGGAGAAGTAGATTAAGGAAGATCTGCCTCCATATGTACAATGAACCTACATCATAGCTGGGAGGGAATGGGCGACATGTAAGTTCGTAATGGGTTGATCAGCTTCATTAGAGGGTGTTGTCCGGGGGAGGGAGGTATGATTGACAATGGGCGGAACGGACAAGGGAGGAATGGGGACGTCGTTGGGGCCGTGATGGTCGTCGGCGGCGGGATCGCCGGCATGCAGGCGTCCCTAGATCTGGCGGACGCTGGCTACAAAGTCTACCTGGTGGAGGCCAAGAGCGCCATCGGCGGGCACATGGCGCAGTTGGATAAGACTTTCCCCACCAACGACTGCGCGATGTGCACCATCTCCCCCAAGCTCGTCGAAGTCGGCCGTCATCGGAACATCGAGCTCTTGACCAACACGGAGGTCCTAGAGCTTAAGGGACAGGCCGGCGATTTCACCGTCACGGTGAAGCGCCGCGCGCGGTACATCGATCCCGACAAATGTACTGCCTGCGGCGATTGCGCCAAAGTGTGTCCCGTCCTCATCCCCGATACCTTCAATGAAGGGCTCGCGAAGCGCCGGGCGGCCTACAAGCTCTATCCGCAGGCCATCCCTAACGCCTATGCGATCGAAAAGCGGGGCATAGCGCCCTGTCGTGACGCGTGTCCTGCCCACCAGCGGGCCCAGGGCTATATCGCGCTCATCCGCGAGGGGCGCTATGAGGACGCCCTGCGGGTCATCAAGGAGGATAACCCCTTCCCTGGCATCTGCGGGCGCATCTGTAACCATCGTTGTGAGGACGCGTGTAACCGAGGGAAGGTGGATGAGCCTATCAATATCCATGCCCTGAAACGATTCGTGACCGACTGGGTATACAGCCGACCGCGCGTCCCGCCAGAGCCCGCGGAGCGCAAATATAAGGAACGCGTCGCCATCATCGGCGCCGGCCCCTGCGGTCTGACGGCCGCCCAGGACCTGTGCAAGATGGGGTACGGCGTGACCGTCTTCGAGGCGCTGCCCAAGGCCGGGGGGATGTTGCGGGTAGGGGTGCCCGAGTTCCGTCTGCCCAGTTGGATCGTCGATCGCGAGGTACAGGACATCATCGACTTGGGCGTGGAGCTGCGCCTGAACACCCGCGTGGATAATCTGGATGATGTCTTCGCCGAGGGCTTCGACGCCGTGCTCATCGCCGTCGGCGCTCATGAAGGGCGCAAGCTCCCTATCGAGGGGGCAGACCTGGAGGGTGTGTTGGTCAACACGGTCTTCCTGCGGGACGTGCGGTTGGGCAATCCTCCCGATTTCTCCGGCAAGCGGGTGATGGTGTTGGGCGGCGGTAACGTCGCCATCGACGTGGCGCGCACGGCCGTCCGCCTGGGCGCCGCAGAGGTCCATATGGCGTGCCTCGAGGAGCGAGAGACGATGCCCGCGCACCCGTGGGAGATCGAGGCTGCCGAGGCCGAGGGGGTCATCCTCCACCCTGGTCGCTCGTTTAAGCGCATCCTGGACGATGGGCATGGGCGGGTCGCAGGGATCGAGTGCCTTAAGGTCACCTTTATGGAGTTCGACGAGGAGGGGCGGCTGACCCTGGAGACAGAGCCCGGCTCCGAGCACATCATCCCCTGCGATATCGTGATCTTCTCCATCGGCCAGCGAGCCGGCTTGGCCTTCATCCCGGAGAGCAGTGGCGTGGGCATCACGCCACGATCCACCATCGCGGTGAACCCGAACACCCTGGCGGCGACGCGGCCCGGCGTCTTCGCCGCGGGGGACGCGACGACTGGGACGGCTTTCGTCATCGAGGCCGTGGCCAGCGGCCATCGGGCGGCGCAATCCATCCATCGATATCTGCGAGGCGAGGAGCTGGAGCCGGCGCCCAAGCCGGAGCTCCCCGTCGTGAACCTGACCCAGGCCGAGATCGAGGACCGCATGCAGCGGGGTGAGATCAAGATCACGCCCCGAGTGCCGATGCCCATGGTGCCCGTTGAGGAGCGGCGGCACAGCTTCGTCGAGGTCGAGAAGGGATATACGGAGGAGCAGGCGCAGGCGGAGGCCGCCCGTTGTCTGGCATGCGGCATCTGCTCGGAATGCCTGAGTTGTTGGTATGAGTGCAAGGCGGGCGCGATCAACCACGACGAGCCGCCTCGTATTGAGCAGATTCGGGTGGGCGCCATCATCCTGGCGCCGGGTTATGAAGTCTACCACGCTGAGATGTCCGAGGAGTACGGGTGGGGCCGCTATCCCAACGTGGTCACCGCCCTTCAATTTGAGCGCCTGTTGAGCGCGTCCGGCCCTACCCAGGGGCACGTCGTGCGTCCTTCCGATGGGAAGCCCGCTCGCAAGATCGCCTTCCTGCAGTGCATCGGCTCCCGCGACCAGTCGCATGATTATTGCTCTGCCGTCTGTTGCATGTACGCGGCCAAGGAAGCCATCATGGCCCGGGAGCACGATCCGGAGGCGGAGATCACCGTCTTCTTCATGGACGTGCGGGCGTTCAGCAAGGGATATGAGTCCTACTATCGACGAGCGCAGGAGCAATACGGCGTACGCTATGTGCGCTGCCGGGTGTCTTCGGTCAAGGAGGACCCGCACACCCATAACCTGCTCGTCCGATACGTGGAGGAATCGACGAACGGACGCATCCGCGAGGAGTCGTTCGATTTGGTGGTCCTCTCCGTCGGCATGGAGATCTCGCCCGAGGTGCGTGAGCTGGGCCGGAAGCTGGGAATCGAGCTGGACGAATATGGCTTCTGCCATACGGTCCAGTTCCAGCCCCTGCAGACCAGCAAGCCGGGCATCTACGCGGTGGGGCCGTTCCGGGAGCCAAAGGATATCCCGGAGACGGTGGTGGAGGCGAGCGGCGCGGCCGCGCTGGCTGGCGGCCTGCTCGCTCCTGCCCGCGGGACGCTCATCGCACCGCCGGAGTACCCGCCAGAGCGGGATGTCAGCGGCGAGGAGCCGCGCATCGGCGTCTTCGTCTGCCATTGTGGTTCCAACATCGGCGGCTTCATCGATGTGCCGGCGGTGACCGAGTACGCCAGGACGCTGCCCTACGTCGTGTATGCTGAGGATAATCTATACACCTGCTCGCAGGATTCCATCCGCCGCATCACCGAGAAGACGAAGGAGCTGGGCCTGAACCGGGTGGTCGTCGCCTCGTGCACGCCGCTGACGCACGAGCCGCTGTTCCAGGATAGCATCCGCCAGGCCGGGCTGAACCCCTTCCTCTTCGAGATGGCTAATATCCGCAACCAGTGTTCGTGGGTGCACTCCCACGATCGGGAGGCGGCGACGGAGAAGGCCAAGGAGCTGGTGCGGATGGCGGTGGCTCGGGCTGCGAGGCTGGAGCCGCTGCATCACGTCGAGGTGCCGGTGACGAAACGAGCTCTGGTCATCGGCGGTGGCGTGGCTGGGATGCACGTTGCTCTGGCTCTAGCCGAGCAGGGGATCGCCGTCGATCTGATCGAGCGGGAGGCCGAGCTGGGGGGCAACCTGCGGCATGTGGAGTTCCTGGTGGATTGTAGGGCTGACGGGACCAACGGCTCCAATGGGAGGCCGCTGCGCTGGCTGGACGCCCAGGCATACCTTAAGGAGCTCATTGGGCGCGTGCTGTCCGAGCCGCTCATCACTGTGCATCTACAGACGGAGTTGTTGGAGACGCGCGGCTATCGGGGGAATTTCAGCTCGACCCTGCGCACGCCGGATGGGGAGATCTCGATCCAGCACGGAGCTACGATCGTCGCCATCGGCGCCCGCGAATACCGCGGGTCGGAATACGGTTACGGCAGCGATGAGCGTATCCTCACCCAACAGGAGTTCGAGGCGCTGCTGGCGAGAAACCAGGAGGCCGGCGAGCCCGCGAAGGATTCACTCCCTAACTCGGTAGTGATGATCCAATGTGTCGGGCCGGCGGAGCGGTATTGTAGCCGTACGTGCTGCACGATCGCTTTGAAGAACGCGCTTAAGTTAAAGGAGCTGAATCCGCAAGCGCAGATCACGATCTTATATCGGGACGTGCGTACATACGGCTTTAAGGAGCGGCTGTACACGGAAGCGCGTCGGGCCGGCGTCCTTTTCATCCGCTACGATGAGGACCACAAGCCGGATGTCCGAGCGTCCGATGGCGATAGAACGCCGTTGGAGGTCCGCGTGTGGGAGCCCATGCTGAGCCGTGAGATGGTGTTGCGGCCCGACCTGTTGGTGCTCAGCATGCCGATGGTGCCCTCCGAAGGGGCTGACGAGCTGGCCAATCGGTTGAAGATCGGCGTGGACCTCGATGGCTGGCTGATGGAGGCGCACGTTAAGTTGCGTCCGGTGGATTTCGCCACCGATGGGTTGTACATGGCGGGCGCCGCTCACTATCCCAAGCTCCTGGACGAGACGATCGCTCAGGCTCAGGCGGCCGCGGCCCGGGCGGCGACCATCCTGACCAAGGACTCGCTTCATGTGGGCGGCGTGATCGCCCAGGTTGAGCCTGAGAAATGCGTTGGGTGTTTGACCTGCGTCCGCATTTGCCCGTTTGACGTCCCAAGGATTCGGGAAGATCTTGTGGGGGCCGGCGGGATCCAGGGCGCGGCTTACATCGAGCCGGCGCAATGTCAGGGATGCGGTATCTGCGCCTCCGAGTGCCCGGCCAGGGCCATTCAACTGACACATTACAAAGAGGTGCAGGTGGAGTCCAAGATCGACGCCCTGTTCGGGATGCTCCCGGCCCGGGTGTCGGAAGCGGGGTGATCAGCACCTGGAAGGCCGATGGAGTAGGGATTTGTGCATGGAGGTGAGGGATATGCCGTTCTCGCCGGAGATCATCGCCTTTTGCTGCCGCCATTGCGCCTACGCCGCGGCGGATTTGGCGGGCTCGCTGCGCATTCAATACCCGCCGAACGTCAAGGTTGTCGAGATCCCATGCACAGGGCGGCTGGACATCGTCGAGGTGCTCCACGCCTTCGAGCATGGCGCCGACGGCGTGATGGTAGCCGGTTGACTGCCCGGCGATTGTCATTACCTGGAAGGTAATCTGAACGCCAGACGGCGAGTTGAATATATCCGAAAGCTATTAGCGCAGATCGGCCTGGAGGGGGAGCGGATCGACATGTTCCACCTCTCCTCGGCCATGGGACCGCAGTTTGCCCAATACGCTGCGGAGATGACCGAGCGCGTCCAGAAGCTGGGGCCATCCCCACTGCGCGCAAAGAGCCAGCCTGCCGAGGACGGCTCTGAGGACGGGAAGCGGTGATGACCCAAGATTCACCGCGGAGACGCAGAGAGCGCAGCGGGGGAAGAAGAGTACGAAGGAGCTCTGCGCCCTCGGCGTCTCTGCGGTAAAAAATCGTGATCAAGCACGCATGTAAGCACTTATGGGTAACCCCCATGACGTATTGGAAGGGGATCGCTTGCTCAGGAGGACACGATGATCGTTGCGGAACAGAAGCCGTTTGAGGAGATTAAATCGCTTATCGCCGATGCCGAGCGCGTGCTCATCGTCGGCTGTGGCACCTGTGTCACGGTGTGTTTCGCCGGCGGAGCCAAGGAGGTCGCCGTCTTGGGCTCCGCGCTGCGCATGGCCACCCAACTGGATGGCAACGGCAAGATCATTGACGAGGAGACGGTGCAGCGCCAGTGCGAGTGGGAGTACATAGACCCTTTGGAGGCGAGGCTGAGCAACTATGATCTCATCCTCTCCTTGGGCTGTGGCGTTGGCGTCCAGACGCTGGCGGAGCGGTTCCCCACGATGCGGGTAGTCCCCGGGCTGAACACCAAGTTTATGGGGCTACCCGTGGAGCAGGGCGTGTGGGAAGAGCGTTGCCAGGGGTGTGGGAACTGTATCTTGCACCTGACGGGTGGCATCTGTCCCATCGCGCGGTGCTCCAAGCAGTTGCTCAACGGGCCATGTGGCGGCTCGCAGGATGGCAAGTGTGAGGTCAACCCGGAGATCCCCTGCGCGTGGCAGCTCATATGGGAGCGGATGAGCGCGTTCGGGCGGTTGGACGATCTCCTGAAGATACAGCCGCCGAAGGATTGGTCAACCAGTCGGGACGGCGGGCCGCGACGCATCATACGGGAGGACCTGCGGCTGCCGGAAGGATATCAAGAAAAGTGACGTAGAGCGGATAGCGTGGGGCGTTACATCACGCCATGACGTTTTACGCTTTACGCATTACGTTTTAGAGCTTACGTTTTAGAACTCCGGAGGCGAATATGGCCGAGGTTTCGACCAATGGGTATAAATCGGGGAGTAACCTGGAACGCCTCATTCGGGCGGGACACTTCGTGGTCACGGCGGAGTTGGGACCGCCGAAGGGATGGCAGCGTGAGGTCATCGAGCGCAAGGCGGAACTGCTGCGAGGGGTGGTGGACGCGGTGAACATCACCGACAACCAGACGGCCATCGTCCGCATGTCCAGCATCGCGGCGGGCCGCATCCTGGTCGAGCTGGGACTGGAGCCGATCATCCAGATGACGTGCCGCGATCGCAACCGACTAGGGATCCAGAGCGATCTCCTGGGGGCCGTGGCGCTGGGGATTCGCAACGTGCTTTGCCTCACGGGGGATCATCAAAGCTTCGGCAACCATCCCACCGCCAAGAATGTGTTCGATATTGATAGCATTCAACTGGTGCAGATGGTTGCCCGGATGCGGGATGAGGGCCTCTTCCAGTGCGGCGAGGAGGTCGAGGGAGGGCGCGTGCCCCTGTTCGTGGGGGCCGCGGCGAACCCGTTCGGGGATCCCTTCGAGTTCCGCCCGTATCGGCTGGCTAAGAAGGTGGCCGCCGGTGCCGATTTCATCCAGACGCAGCTCGTGTACGATATCCCGCGGTTTAAAGAGTACATGAAGCGAGTGGTGGACATGGGCCTTCATGAGAAGGTGGCCATCCTGGCGGGAGTAGGCCCGTTGAAGAGCACCGGCATGGCCCGGTATATGCGTGATCAGGTACCCGGCATGATCGTTGCCGATGAGTATGTCAAGCGGATGCAAGATGCGGTAAAGGGGATCCCCAAGGAGGACAGGAAGGCGCGTCGCGAGGCCTGGCGTGCCGAGGGGATCAAGATCTGTATCGAGCAGATCCAGCAACTGCGAGAGATTGAGGGTGTGGCGGGCGTGCATATCATGGCCATCGAGTGGGAGGAGGCCGTGCGTCCCATCGTCGAGGGGGCTGGATTGCTCCCTCGGCCATCGGTCAACGGGCAATGAGGCTTGGCTTCGGATGAAGAGGTGAGACATGGCGACGTTAGAGGCTACTATGACGGGGACGCTGGCTCAGGTCATCCAGCGAGAGCTGGGGCAGAACGTGTATCTGTGTTATCAATGTGCCAAATGCAGCAGTGGCTGTCCCCTCTCCGAGCACATGGATATGCTGCCCAATCAAGTGATGCGGGCGCTCCAGTTGGGTGACGATAACGTGCTGGAGTCGAAGACGATCTGGCTGTGCGCCTCATGTCAGACCTGCACGACGCGGTGCCCTCAGGGCCTGGACATCGCGGGCATCATGGACGTGCTTCGCATCGAGGCTAAGCGGCGGGGCACTCGGCCAGCCGTCCCCGAGGTCGATAAGTTCAGCACGATCTTCCTCCGCGACGTGGGCTTCCTTGGGCGGCTGTATGAGGTGGGCCTGATGGCCGGGATGAACCTGGCGACGGGGCAGCCGCTGAAGGATATGGACATGGGACTGGAGATGTTGAAGCGGCGGAAGCTGCGGCTGTTCCCCTCCTTCGTCAGGCCGCCCAAGAAGGTGAAGCGCCTGGAGTCAACCGAGGGCAAAGTGGCTTATTTCCCCGGCTGTTCGCTTCACTCCAGCGCGACCGAGTATGATCAGACGGCGCGCCTGGCTGCCAAGGAGGTCGGCCTGGAGCTGGTGGAGCCGCCAGGGTGGATCTGCTGTGGTTCGACCCCGGCGCATGCCACCGATCACCTGCTGGCTACGGTCATGCCCATGAGGACGCTGGCCGTCGTCGAGCAGATGGGGCTGGATACGTTGACCGCGCCCTGCAGCGCGTGTTTCTCCCGGATGAAGGTGGCCACTTATACGATGGCCCATGACGAGGATATGGCTCGGCAGGTGACGGAGAAGATCGGATATGCCTACCAGGGGACGGTCACCGTCCAGCATCTGTTGGATACGCTGATCGAGCGGGCTGGCCTGGATCGCATTGAGGAGCGGGTCACGAACCCGCTGAAGGGGCTCAAGGTCGCCTGTTACTATGGCTGTCTGGTGACGAGGCCGCCGAAGATGACTCAGGCGGAACATCCCGAGTATCCTATGAAAATGGATTACCTCATGCGCGCGCTGGGGGCGGAGCCCGTGGATTGGTCATACAAGACGGATTGCTGCGGGGCCTCGCTGGGCATCACGCAGACGCCGTTAGCGCTGGAGATGACGCGCAAGATCCTGCAGAACGCCCGGGATTGCGGCGCTGACGTGATCGCCACGGTGTGTCCGCTATGCCACGTCAACCTCGACGCCCGCCAGGACCACATGCATTTGGACTTCCGCCTCCCCGTGCTCTACGCGACGCAGTTGATGACGCTGGCCTTCGGTCTGGGTGCGGAGGCCTCGGCTTTACATAAAAACATGATCGATCCACGGCCTCTCCTCTCTGAGAAGGGCGTATTGTCGTAATTCGAGGTTCACCCTATGAACAAACTGGCGATTACCGGGAAGGGCGGTGTGGGGAAGACGACGCTGGCCAGCGTGCTGGCGTATCTCTACGCGCGTGACGGCAGGAGGGTGCTGGCCATCGACGCCGACCCGGCGGCCAACCTGGCCCTCTCGTTGGGGTTCCCTCCTGAGCTGGCCGAGCGGATCACCCCCATCGCCGAGATGGAGGACTTGATCTACGAGCGGACGGGCGCCAAGCCGGGCACGGTGGGCGGGTGGTTCCGTCTCAACCCACGTGTGGACGACATCCCTGACCGCTTTTCGGCCGAGCATCGGGGCATTCGGTTGTTACGTCTGGGCACGGTCAAGCAGGGGGGCAGTGGGTGTTTATGCCCGGAGAACGCGCTCTTGCGTGCGCTGGTGACGCACCTGCTTCTGGGGCGTGATGAGGTGGTCATCATGGACATGGAGGCCGGGGTGGAACATCTCGGCCGGGCGACGGCCCAGGCGGTGGATGCCTTGATCGTCGTCGTTGAGCCGGGGCGGCGCAGTCTGGGCACGGCGCATTTGATTCGGGACCTGGCGGGCGATATCGGCCTGCGCCGCGTGTACGTAGTGGCCAACAAGATGCGTGACGAGCGCGACCGCGCCTTCATCGAATCACAGGCGCGGGCGGAAGGGTTTGAGGTGCTGGGATATCTGCCCGCGGATCCGAGGGTGATCGAGGCCGATTTCACCGGTCAGGCGGTGTTCGACGCCGCGCCCGAGTTCGTCCGGGCGGTCGAGGAGGTGAAGCAGCGGCTGGAGACCCTTTCACCCTCTGAGGAGGTGTCTGAGTCATGAGAGGTACCGGTTGAAAGCATGGCGTCCGGACTCCAAAGCCCTCCAGGCGCGTTCCAGAGGCGGCCGTCGATCTGTCATGGCGCTGTGGGCGATATCGCTACAAGCCGCTCAGGATGACCCCATCCCTGGCGCGCATGAAGAGGACGGGCGTGGCGAAGTCGGGTTGATCTAAGCCGACCTCCATGGAGATGGCGTTGCGCGTTGCCTGGATGGCGGCATCCACTGGCCAGCCGAGGGAGAGGGTGCGATATAACTCGTCCGCGAATAGCTGGGCTGTGGTGTCGGCGATGGAGTACTGCATGGCGATCACGGCGGGGATGCCTCGCCGTACCAGATGGAAGGCCATGCCTACGAAGGCCTGATGTGAGGAGGTCGCCGCGCTCTGGCAGGCATTCAGGATGACCAGACCTATGGTCCGATTGCCCAGGAAGAAATTGCTGAAGGTTTCGTCATCTACCGGCCGGGCTGTGTTATCCTGATCTGCCAGGATTAGGTAACCCTTATCCTCCTTAAACATACCGTGGCCGATGAAATGGAAGACATTGTAGGATCTCTCCCGTAGTTTCTGGTTGATGTTGCGTATCGTGGCTTCCTTGAGGACATCGATCTCAACCTGGCCTGATGTCAGATGTTTTGTCAGAGCCTGACGGATTAGGCGCTCTTCTCCTTCCGTATCCAGTGGTGTGAGCCCCTGAGGGCTGGAGATGACCACCAGGATTTTGAGCGGCAAGCTGGCGGCTCTGATGTCCCGCCTTGTCATGGGGACGGGAATGTACCGTGATAGGGCGGTCTGGGTGGAGTTGGCGAGAAAGGTGTTGGTGTCGGCGTCATAGAGGAACTCCCATGGCAGGGCTGAGAGTCCCGGCGGTTCCATGATCAGGCGCAGTCGCACGCCGCATCTCGCTGCTTCGGCGCTGGCCGTGGTGGCTCGCAAGTGAGCATGAATGTTGGCGGGAAAGAGGGCCTGGTAAAGCTTGGTTCCCAATCCTTTTAATAACTCCGCGTTCGTGTTCCCTCGTTCGGTGAGTTGCAACGTGAGCCGGATCTCGTTCATGTCCAGGTGCAGTTCCCCTTCCTCTTCGCCTTGCTCTGAGGAGGCGCGGATCTTGCGATCGGGTGTCACCAGTAACTCGAAATCATGGTAGTTTATGGGTCTGGTCCCGCTTTCTCCATCGGGCTTAGACTTACTTACAACTGGCTTAAACTCTTCAAACCAGGCGCGGAACATCTCAGCGCCCACACGGAACCCGCGGTGCCTGTCCTCGTGGATCAGTCCGTGGTAGCTGAGGGCCTCCAGGGCTTTTCGGATGGCCGTGCGATCAGCCTGAACGGCCCGATAGATGTCCGGGCGCCTGGTCCAGTCTCCTCTCTCGCACAGTAGCGCATAGATTTGTTCTCCCACCGGCCCGATCCCTTCACACCAGTCCTCGAAATCGTCTCGCTCGCCTGTAAAGTGGTCAACGATCTCTCGAACCGTTTCTACATCTGCGTTCTCTAACCCGGCTTCCCACAGATAATGCATCAGATACTGGATCAGGAAGGGATGTCCTCCCGTCTGGCGGACAACCTCATCGACCACCACCTCGGGAAGGATACCTCCTGTCGGCTCGTTGATCAGAGCACAAGTCTCTGCCTCCGAAAGCGGAGGCAGCAACCGTTTGATCAAGATGTTCCGCAGGGGTGAGCCCTCCTCGGTGATCTTCGCATAGAAATTGCTGGACCCGGCCATTTTGATACCCAGGTGGTCCTGAACTTTGGGTCGATTGCTTAACAACGCTCGTAAGTTGGAGTGCAATTCGGGTGCCCATGGCTGTCGCAGGATGCGTTCTGACTCATCGATGAGCAACACGGCTTGCAAGGTGCCCACTTGGGGAAAGGCGGTGCTTTGAATGTAAACGAACGCCCTTTCAAATAGCGGGAGCGGATCGTGTTCTGTCTCGACTCGGATCCGAAGTTGGTGAAGATAATCATCATCCAGGTCGACCTGATTGAGATACGCCCGGAGCGTCTCGCCCAGGCGCTTGATCACCAACGCGAAGAAGGCGCCGCGTGACTGGATAATCTCGAAATTGAGGTCGATGTAGATGGGGATCACACAAGGCTCCCTCCCGATAGTCAGTCGCTCTATCAGTTGGCGCTCGATCGCGCGTAGCAGACTGGTCTTGCCGAAGCGCCGTCCGCCGAATAGGGTATAAGAGTGGGGATTAGGAGCACAGAAGTTGGCTACGATTTCCTTCAACAGAGCTTCACGTCCGTAGAACATCCTGGGATCCCTAACGGGGTCTGTGAAATTGTAGGGGTTCGTGCTCATCTCAAACCTCTTATGCCTCGTGTAATTCCAGGCCCAGTAGCTGGAAGCGGATCCAACGCCGGAACAGGTTAAAGGTCAGGCGGTAATAGCCATCGGTCTGCTGAAGAACGTAGCGTTCGGTCAAGGCTCCCAGGCTCTGGATGGCTGCCCTCCGTTGGCCTGCGCGGGCGAGCAGAGCTTCTCGGGATAGGGGCCCTTCCTCAGCCAGGCAGAGCAACAGGGCCTGCTCTTCCTCTCCTAATCGTTCCTCCCACAGGCTATCCAGATAGGAGCTGGGCTGGGTCAAATAGGCCTGCACGCCAGCGGCCACCGCCGCCTCGTCCACGGTTGCCGCCGTCGTCGCATCCACGGTGGCTGGGCGTCGCAAGCCCCTAACGGTCACGCTGCACAGATCCCGGGTCAGGAAGGGATGCCCTCCAGTTTCGGCATAAATGCAGGCCAGGGCTTCCGGGGTGTAGCTCAGCCCCATCTGCTGACCGATGTTGGTTACCATCTCGCCGCATTCTTCCTCTTCAAAGGGGGGTAGAAAGACCTCCTGGAAGAATCGGTACATGGGATTATCGACCTCTCCCCAGCGGTCAGTGCGGTTGAGGCGGGGATCAACGCTTGCTACCAGCACCGTCAGGCATCCATATTGTTGGGCGATGCCCCGCAGCGCGGCCAGGAACTCCTCATAACCTCGAAAGCCAGGTCGGTCACCACTGGGCGACGGTAACATGCGCTCCACCTCATCCAGGAAGAGCACCAGTTGGGGCTCCGTCTCCCGCTGGCTCAGGGGCTCTCGCAGGGTAAGGAAATCGCGTCGAAATCGCTCAACCCGTTCCTCGGTTGATGCACCGCTGTCTGTCGTCGTCAGTGAGGGCAAGTCCAGATCTGGATACTTAAAGCGGATATCCCTGGTCCACTCCTTGATCACCTCTCCATAGAGGGGGGCTACGTCCCGAGCAGCCGCCTGCAGATCGATGAACGCGACTGCTTGACGGTGTAATCGTTCCCGGAGTTGCCAGAGCAGGGAAGTCTTGCCCATCTTGCGCAGGCCGAAGAGCCCCACGTGCTGCCGCTGATCGAACCGGGCCAGGATCTCCTCGATCATTCGCGCCCGTCCGAAGAAGCTGAGCACGTCGGTCACCGGCGTGCTGACCGCGTAGAGATCCGTCTCGCCCAGGTATAGACGAATCTGGCTGTCCAGGGCTTCGGCTGGGCGCTCGTCCAACAGCGCCTGGCGTAGAAGGGAGTGACTCAAGGGAATGACGATGAAGCCGGTTTCCGCGCGATAAGCGTAGATCTGAAAGCGCGCACCAGCCTCAGGAGTGCGGTCTACGATGACGAAGGCGATCCGATTTTCAATGTCGCCCCCATAGACATGGGCAGCCGCCTGACGCACGACGTTCACATCCTCGACTTGCATGGCTCTCTCGGTGGCGATCCGTGTGTAGATTTCGCCGAAGCGGTCCCGATAGCGGGCAGATCGAGGCGTCAGCAGGAACTCGTTCGGACCGAGCTCTCTCAGCGTGAACCCCGCTGCCGAGAAAAAGCGCAGAGCATCGCTGTAGACGGGGTTCTCCTCTCGCACCTGTTTGGCTAGGGCCTTGATCCGCTTCGATCCCACGGCGCGACGATAGATACAGAGGTGATCTGAGACGGCGAAGCGATAGCCTCCCTTTTGCTCAATTAGGATTCCCCGTCGGACCAGTGCCATCAGGGCTGCTTTAATCGCATCCATCTCAGCCGGCGCCTCGATTTCGTCCAGCACCCTTCGAACGTGCTGGAGATCAAAGGTCTCTTCGGGAGGCAGAATCAGGGCCAGAAGTTGTCCGAGAGGCCCCTGAGCGCTGAGCGCTTCCACGTACTGCGGATAGCCTTGTTGGCTGCCTCCCAGGATGCGCGCGACCTGGAGGGGGTTCAAGACGACTCGAAGAGGGATATGGTTAGGCCGGGCCACAAAGCCGTAGACCAACGCCGGGTAAGCGAACAGGACCGTGAGTAGCATGAGAGATAGGACGGTGAAGGCAATGGTTGGCAGACCGAAGGGAGGCGGTTCCAGGTAAAGGATGACGCTCCGAGGGCGTGATGCGTTGCCATCATTATCCATAACGGTTACGATCAGGTTATAGGTGCCCCCGGATTTTGGTTTGGGTATCAGGCGAAGGGAAAGCCCTTCGATCGTTGACTCGATGGGAAGCATGGAGCCATCGAGAGCCTCCAGGGTGGACTTGTATGTCAGCGACTGTAGGGGCGTGTCCTGATCGCTCACTGCGAGATCGAGGACGATCTGAACTCCCTTTTGCCAGTCGGCGGGAGACAGGTATATCGGCTCTAGGCCCTTGACGTTTCGCCATGACTGGCCGCCGTCCGCGCTGTGGCTGACTCCGGCTGCGGTGCCGGCCCAGATCGCGTTTCCATCGCCCCATAAGGCGCGGACGTTGTTATCTCCCAAGCCATGGTTGGTGGTGAAGGTTTGCCAGGTCTGGCCGCCATCCGTGCTACGGCTGACCCCGCCGCCCCATGTACCGACCCAGATCGTGCTCCCATCGCCCCATAGGGCCTGGATGAAGTTATCCCTCAGGCCGTGGGCGGTGGTGAAAGTCTGCCAGGTCTGGCCACCATCCGTGCTGCGACTGACCCCACCTTCCGTGCCGGCCCAGATCGTGTTTCCGTCGCCCCATAAGGCGCGGACATCGTTGGACCCCAAGCCGTGGTCAATAGTGAACGTCTGCCATGATTGGCCGCCGTCTGTGCTGCGGCTGACCCCGGCTGTAGTGCCAGCCCAGATCGTGCTCCCATCGCCCCATAGGGCGTAGATATTGTCGGATCCCAGGCCGTGGTCGGTGGTGAAGGTTTCCCAGCTCTGGCCTCCATCCGTACTGCGGCTGACCCCACCGCCCTTGGTGCCAGCCCACAAGGTGTTCCCGTCGCCCCACAAGGCCTGGACGAAGTCTCCTCCCAGGCCGTGATTCGTGGTGAGGTTTTGCCAGGACTGGCCGCCGTCCGTGCTGCGGCTCAGACCGCTCGCGGTACCGGCCCACAGGATCTCCCCGTTGCTCCACAGGGCCCGGACGTAATTGTCCCCCAGGCCGTGGGCAGTGGTGGCCGCTTGCCAGGACTGGCCGCCATCCGCGCTGCGGCTCACCCCGCCTTCCGTGCCAGCCCAAAGGGTTTTCCCGTCACCCCACAAAGCCTGAACATTGCTGTCTACCAGCCGACCCGCAACCGTCTCTGTAATCGTTCTGTTGACCATTATCCGGGTAATGGTCAGGATCGGCGAGGCCTGGACGAAGACGGGCCAGCTGAGCATGCCGGAGCTACGGTTATCCCTGTCCAGGACTTCAAGATGGAAGGTATAGGAGCCATAGTTGAGGCTGACATATTCCTGAGCCCCAAGCCCCTGGCCGGGGGTGGCGAGGTTCTCCTTTTCGTCCTTTCCCCTCAGTTGATATGCATAGCGTAGTTCCTCTAACGGTGCCATGAGGCTGCCGCCGGCGAACTGAATCTCCATCCTCTGAGTGTCCAGCAACTTGATCGCGTCTCCTGGGCGGGGCGGTCCGGTTCTGGGTTGGGTGATTCGACCCGGCTCGGTGGATTGGCCAATCTGGATGTTATCCGCCAAGACCGTTTGCAGGCGAACCCAAGGGGGTGAGCCCTGCGGCCGATAGCGGTTGACCCCACTGCCCAGCGTGCCAACCCAAAGGGTTTCCCCGTCTCCCCACAGGGCGCGGACGTCGTTGGATCCCAGGCCGTGGTCGGTGGTGAAGGTTTCCCAGGTCTGACCATCGTCCGCGCTGCGGCTGACCCCGCCATCTTTGGTGCCGGCCCAGATTGTGTTTCCATCGCCCCATAAGGCGCGAACGTCGTTAGATCCTAGGCCGTGGGCGGTGGTGAAGGTTTGCCAGGTCTGGCCATCGTCACTGCTGCGGTTAAGGCCGCCATCCCACGTACCAACCCAGAGGGTTTCTCCGTCACCCCATAGGGCCCAGATCGCATTCGAGTCCAGGCCATGAGCGATAGTGAAGGTTTGCCAAGACTGACCGTCGTCACCGCTCCGACTGAGACCACCGCCTTCGGTGCCGACCCAGAGGGCTTCTCCGTCGCCCCACAAGGCGCGGACGTCGTTCGATCCCAGACTGTGGGTGGTGATGAGGGTTTCCCAGGACTGGCCGCCATCCATGCTGAGGCTGATCCCGCCCCCCCATGTGCCGGCCCAGAGGATTTTCCCATTAAATACACCCCACAGGGCCTGGACGAGTTCGGATCCCAGGCCGTGGTCGGTGGTGGAGGTTTCCCAAGTCTTGCCGCCATCCGTGCTGCGGCTGACCCCGCCGTCCCACGCGCCAGCCCAGATCGTATATCCGTCGCCCCATAAGGCGCGAACGTCGTTGGATCCCAAGCCGTGGTCGATGGTGAAGGTTTGCCAGGACTGGCCGCCATCCGTGCTGCGACTGACCCCGCCCCCCTCGGTGCCAGCCCAAAGGGTTTTCCCGTCACCCCATAGGGTCCAAACGTAGTTATCTCCCAGACCGTAGGCGGTGGTGGAGGTTTCCCAAGTCTTACCGCCATCCCAACTAAGGCTGACCCCGCCTCCCCATGTGCCAGCCCAGATCGTGTATCCATCGCTCCACAGGGCGCGGACGTCGTTGGATCCCAGGCCGTAGTCGGTGGTGAAGGTTTGCCAGGACTGGCCGCCGTCCGTGCTGCGGCTGACTCCAGCTGCGGTGCCAGCCCAGATTGCGTTTTCGTCGCTCCACAGGGCGCGGATGTCGTTGGATCCCAGGCCGTGGTCGGTGGTGAAGGTTTCCCAGGTCTGGCCATCGTCCGTGCTGCGGCTGACTCCGGCTGCAGTGCCAACCCAGATCGTGTACCCATCTCCCCACAGGGCACGGACGTCGTTGGATCCCAGGCCGTGGGCGGTGGTGAAAGTTTGCCAGGTCTGACCGCCGTCTGTGCTGCGACTGACTCCACCTTCCGTGCCAACCCAGAGGATCTCCCCGTCTCCCCACAGGGCGCGAACAACATTGGATCCTAATTCCTCTTGTGAGGTGATCGTACCCGCTTCGAAGCCCTCCCAGGTCCCATCGAGTCCTGCCACGCCCTCCAGAGTGCCGCACCACACCGTGCCATCTGTGGTTGCCAGTACTTTCCACACCTGATTGGAGGGAAGGGGATCCTGAGGTTGGAAGAAACGTCGCCAACGCTGGCCATCCCAGCGACTCAGTCCTTGGTCGGTCCCCAGCCAGACCCGCCCTTCGCGATCGACCGTCAAATCATACACGATCGAGGTCGCTAGGCCGTTGCCCGAGCGAATCGTTTCCAGCCATACGCCGTCGCTGGTCAGGCGGCTGACGCCCTCCGTTGTAGCGAACCACATGATGCCCTCGCGGTCCTCAGCCAGGGCACGGACGTCATCGGAGGCCAAGTCGCTGTCCTCCGTGGTCCACGCCTGCCAGCGTTCGCCATCGTACCTGGCCACACCGCCCGCTGTAGCGAGCCATACCATTCCATCACGGGCGACGACGATGTCTTGTATGTCCTCGTGCGGCAGCCCGTCCCGGGTTGTGAAGATCGAGGCCCTGGCGAATGGAAGGGCGGGTGCTGTGGCTGTAGCTAGGGGGGGCTGAGGCTCTAAGGGTGTTGTGTCTTCTGTTGCGAGGTGATCAGCGGGTAAGCGCATCACCCCTCTCGCTGTGCCGATCCAGAGCGTATCATCCGGCGCCAGAGCCAATGCCTGGACGAGATCATCGGGCAGGTTGCTGTTGGCCTGGGTGAATGTCTCCCACTCATCGTCGCCCGTGTCCGCCTCGCCGCGGTGCAATGTCCCTTGAGGGGCAAAGCGGCTGAGCCCTCCGACTGTACCGATCCAGAGGACGCCATCGGAGGTTGGGAGGAGGGCCAGGATGCGGTCGTCAGGCAGGGGGGTAGGGATGCCATCTGACTCTTGTTCAGGGGACATGGAGACGAAGGTCACCCACTCGCGGCCGTTGAAATAGCTCAGACCTCGCTCAGTGCCGAACCAGAGGCCCGGAATGCCGTTCACGTCTGGTGCGGCCTCTGCCAGGGCCTGGACGCGGTTGGACGCGAGATCGTCTCGCTCGGTCAGGATGCGCCAGTTGCCGCTGTCCTGAGCGCGGACAGACGCGGTGGAGCCGTCTCGCTCGGTTAGAACGCGCCCGTTGTCGCTACCCTTGCCGTGAGCGTGGACAAGTGCCGTGGGGTGTAGGGCAAGGCTGGCGATGATGAAAGCGAGGACGATGAGCCATTTAAGGACAAGGGACATTCGGTGATACACAGGTATACTCCAGGGTCTCTCCACGGTTAGCATAGGAAGACGCCGGGAGCGGGTGCTTGAAGGTGGCTCTCTTGTCTCTCGAGAACCGGCTGGAGGGACGGATGGATGACTGAGAGGGAAGATAATGTGAAGGGCTTCTAGGCCGGTGTGATGCCCTACGAGTTTGAACGAGCCTGTGGGATGAAAGAGACCATTACAGGTACCCACTCAGCTCATTATAACATGGTTCGGGTTGAATGATCAACCTCTGTTACCAGGCTGGCCCCAGTATGATCTCGCTGGGGCCAGCTTATTCGTTTCACCGGATAGACACCCGGACAGCCCTGTGTTAGAATGCCCCGGCTTAAACCAGGAGGGCACATGACGAGTATGGTCTTGTGGGAGCATTATCATCTGCCGACGTCGGTCCCGGAGGCGTTGACGTTGCTGGCGCGCTACGATGGCCGCGCCCGTATCGTCGCGGGCGGTACCGATCTCATCCTGGAGTTGGAACAGGGCGAGCGGCCGCCCGTGGCCGCTCTGGTGGACGTATCCCGTATCCCCGGGCTCAACGACATCCGAGAGGAGCCGGGGTGCATCGTCGTCGGCGCGGCCGCCACTCACACCCGGATCGAAGCTTCTCCCCTGATCCGAACCTACGCGACCTGCCTGGCCGAGTCGTGCGGCGTCATCGGCGGGCCGCAGGTGCGCAACGTGGCGACCATCGGCGGCAATGTGGCTCACGCCTTGCCCGCGGCCGATGGCACCGTGTCATTAGTCGCGTTGCAGGCAGAGGCCCAGATCGCCCGGCTCGCGGAGGAGGCGGGCCGCGTCATGTACGAGTGGAGACCCATCGAATCGCTCTTCCGTGGCCCGGGCCAGTCGGCGATCGACCCCACACGTGAGCTGATCACGGCCTTCCGGCTGCGGCCGCATGCTTTAGGAGAGGGCAGCGCGTTCGCCCGGATCATGCGGCCGCAGGGCCTGGCGCTGCCCATCCTGGGCGTCGCCGCGCGCGTGCGGCTCTCCCCCGATGGCATGGCATACGCTGATGTCTCCATCTGCATCGGTCCGGCAGGGCCGGTGCCGTTCCGCGCCCAGTCCGCCGAGGCGGCATTGATCGGGAAGCCCGCGGAATCGGCGAGCATGGAGGCCGCGATCGCCGCAGCGCAGGAGGAGGCTCGCGTGCGGACGTCGAAATACCGGGCGACGGCCGAATATCGTCGAGAGATGGTGGGCGTGCTCCTCCGCCGCGTGGTGAACGCGGCCGTGGCCAGAGCGCGGCGATGGCTGGTGGTGGCCGCCCCAACACAGCCGTGACCATCACAACCTCCTTCCCTCCCCGCAACGGGGAGGGAAGGAGGTGCCCGTCACAGCGGGCGGAGGAAGGGAGGGGTCAAAAGGAGAAACGATGGCCAAGCTGGAGATGATCGTCAACGGCGATCCGGTGCGGCTGGATGTGCCACCGCAGCGGACCCTGGCTGAGGTGCTGCGGTATGATCTGGGCCTGACGGGGACCAAGATCGGCTGCGGGGAGGCGGAATGCGGCGCGTGCACCGTCCTGGTCAACGGTGAGCCCGTGCTCTCGTGCGTCTTTCCCGCGCTGAAAGCTCAGGGGGCCCGGGTGCTGACCATCGAGGGCCTGGCTCCTGATCCGGACCGTGGGGCGGAGGGTCTGCATCCGTTGCAGCGAGCCTTCATCGAGACGGGCGCCGTCCAGTGTGGCTTCTGCACGCCCGGCGTCATCATGGCCGCGTTCCATCTCCTGATGCACAATCCCGATCCCACCGACGACGAGATCAAACACGCGCTCAAGGATACGTACTGCCGCTGCACCGGTTACGCGGCCATCATCCGGGCCATCAAGCTCGCGGCGGCGGAGATGCGGGGAGAGGCGCAAGGCCCCGCGGCCTCGTCCGTCCTGACGTGGCTTCCCTCGACCAGGCCGCCGTTAAGGGTCGTGGGCCGGGCGGTCCCGCGCCCCGACGCAGTGGGAAAGGTGACCGGCCGCCTCAAGTTCGCCGACGATATCTCTTTCCCCGACATGCTGCACGGACGCGTCCTGCGGTCCGCGCACCCCCACGCGCGCATCCGGCGCATCGATACCAGCAAAGCGAAGGCGCTGCCCGGCGTGGTGGCTGTCCTCACCCACGCCGATGTCCCCGGCAGGAACCGGCATGGGCTGATCTACGAGGACTGGCCCGTGTTGTGTGAGGACAAGGTGCGCTACGTGGGGGATGCCATCGCTCTCGTCGCCGCGGAGACGCGGGACATCGCAACGAGGGCGCTGGAGCTGATCGAGGTGGCATACGAGCCGTTGCCGGTGGTGAGCGATCCCGTTCAGGCTCGCCGACCGGACGCTCCGTTGGTGCACGAGGAGTGGCCGACCGGGAACCTGCTCAAGCATATCCACGTGGAGCGCGGTGATGTGGAGGCAGGCTTCGCCGAGGCGGATATCGTCATCGAGCGCGAGTACCGTACGCCGTTCTACGATCACGTCTTCCTGGAGCCCGAATGCTCCATCGGCGTGCCCGCGGGCTACCCCGGCCATGACAAGCTGACCGTCTACGTCGGCTCGCAGATCCCCTACAAGGATCGGGAACAGATCGCGGCGGCGCTGGGGCTGGATCCGGAGGACGTACGGGTGATCGGCACGCCCATCGGCGGCGGGTTCGGCGGCAAGGAGGACATCGCCGGTCAGATCCACGCCGCGCTGCTGGCCCAGGCTACCGGGCGACCGGTGAAGATCCTCTTCGACCGCGCCGAGTCTCTGCGCGTGCACCCCAAGCGCCATGCCACGATCATCCGTGTGAAGGTGGGCGCTCGACGTGACGGCCGACTGGTGGCGGTACAGGCGGAACTGTACGGCGATACCGGGGCCTATGCCTCGCTGGGCGACAAGGTGATGACCCGGGCGACCACCCACGCGGCTGGTCCGTACGATGTGCCCAACGTCAAGATCGACTGTTACGCGATGTATACCAACAACCCGCCGGCGGGCGCCTTTCGCGGCTTCGGCGTGACGCAATCCGCCTTCGCCATCGAATCCACCATGGATATCCTGGCCCGTGAGCTGGGCATGGATCCGTTCGAGCTGCGCCGCATCAACGCGTTGCGCGTGGGCTCGATCACCAACACGGGACAGGTCCTGCGGGAGAGCGTGGGGCTGCTGGAGTGCCTGGACCGGGTGGAGAAGGCGGTTCAGGAGGAGATGAGGCGAGGGAGCGGCGCGGGGACGATGGCCTCATTGCCTGCGCGGCGCGGCTGGGGGCTCGCGGTGGCGTACAAGAACACGGGACTGGGGGGCGGCGCACCGGACAAGGCCGGCGCCGAGGTTGAAGTGTTCCCCGACGGCACGGCCGAGGTCCGCACCAGCTCGGCGGACATGGGCCAGGGGCTGATGACCGTGGTGGCCCAGATCGCTGCAGAGGAACTGGGGCTCCCCTTCGAGCGCGTGCGCGTGCTGTTGTCTGACACGGATCGCACGCCGGATGGCGGCCCGACGACGGCCAGTCGACAGACGTATGTCACCGGCAACGCCGTGCGGCATGCGGCGCGACTGCTGCGGGAGCGGCTGGCGCGGGTGGCGGCCGAGCGGCTGGACGTGGCCCCTGACCGGCTGCGCTTCGCCGATGGCGCGGTGTATGTCGATGAAGCCAATGAGCCCCTGGCCTCGCTGGCCGAGGTGACGCGCTGGGCTCAGGAAGAGGGGCATGAGACCCGTATCCGTTATGAGTATGAGGCGCCCAGGACGCAGCCGCTGGGCACCGGCGGCGACATGCATTTCGCTTACTCGTATGCTTGCCAAGCGGCGCTGGTGGAGGTGAACACGGAAACCGGCGAAGTGCGAGTGCTGAAAGTGATCAGCGCGCACGATGTGGGCCGGGCGATCAATCCGGTGGGACTGTTGGGCCAGATCGAGGGCGGCATCGTCATGGGGCTGGGGAGCGCGCTCACGGAGCAGTATATTGTGGAGAACGGCGTCCCCTGGACCCGACGCCTCGGCCAGTACAAGATGCCCAGCATCGTGCACATGCCGGAGATGATCTCTTTTATCGTGGAGCAAGAGACGGCGGACGGCCCCTACGGCGCGAAGGGCGTGGGCGAACTGGCCAGCATCCCCACCGCGGCCGCCATCACCAACGCGATCTACGATGCCATTGGCGTGCGCGTCTGTGAGCTGCCGGTGGATCAGGATGCGTTATTGCGTGCCCTGCGCGCCGGGAAGCGAGAGTTGATGGCCGGTTGGAGCCGCGTGCGCTGATTATTTAGTTCGGACCTCTCCCCTACCCCCGCCGCCTTCGGCGGCACCCCCTTCCCCTCTCCGGC